>NZ_JAYJLK010000001.1:0-213261 GCF_051948795.1 Acinetobacter sp. Lyrl_1 | reverse complement strand
TGGTGTTGTTGCTAAAGTAACAGCATAATCACTTTATAGTGTGAAAAAGCGCTCCATTTGGGGCGCTTTTTTTATGGCTGTATTTTGTGTGCTAGTTTCCAGATGGATGAAAGCTTGTCCTACTGTATTGATGGATGAAATAGCTGTTCTTTAAACCTTGAATCAATCTAAAACCATTTTATGAACATTCTTTTGCTGCAGTTTAGTTGCCTTTTTTTCTCTTACATCATAAAAATAATTTTGCTGTCTAATTATTCTTGCTCTTACGTCATAAAAAATCATCGTCTATTTTTTACTCTTGCGTCGTAAAAATAATTTCATTGTCTGTTTTTTACTCTTGCGTCACAAAAAATAATTTCACTTATCATTATTTTTTATTCCTCATGTCCTGAACTGACAACTCACTGTCCTTAACTGCACTTAAATACCGCACAGAAAACCGTAATATGAACTCATACCGAAAAATAAAAAATATAGCGGGTTACAGGAAATGAATGACTTCATTGTTGTAACCTCAGGAGTGAGCAACATGAATGCTAAAGTGAGTATTAGTGAACGTGCAGGGGCGAGTTTTCCTGTCCGTCGAATGAATTTCAACTTTGATGCTGTACCTGAATATTGGATGAATGGTAATGCAGGTCTAACGCATTTTATGACTGCATTATCTGCGTTATTTCCCGCAGGTGAGAAGTTCTTTATAGACAGTGTGCGTGCTGTGCGTTATCACCCAATGCTGAAAGACAATGCAGATTTACAGAAAGAAATCAGTGCATTTATTGGACAAGAAGCCATGCACACGCATGAGCATGTCGGTTTTAATGCCTCTGCACAGAAATTTGGGCATGATGTTGATACTTTGGATTGTTATACAGATACTGTGATTCAAACTACACGCAAATTTATGGCAAAGTTGGCTAAACCGATTGGCATTACACAGAAAATGGTAGATTTAACTGCGACCACTGCGCTAGAACATTTCACAGCTACGATTGCCTCACAATTATTGACCAATTCACATATTCAAGAATTGATGACCGATGACACCATGAAAACTATGTGGTTGTGGCATGCGATTGAAGAAAACGAACATAAAGCTGTTGCGTATGATGTATTTGAAGGTGTGTTTGGCAAAGGTCTGAAAGCCTATGCACTACGTACAAGTTCTTTGGTTATTTCGATGCTGACTTTATTTTTTGTACAAAACTATTTTTTGTTGCGTTTACTAAAACAAGACGAGCAGTTGAATTTGGAAAATTTACGCATGATTTATCGTTATGCCTATAGTCCATCTAAAGGGATTATTACAGGCATGGGCAAAGAAATGTTGTTCTATTTCAAACCGAATTTTCATCCTAACGATTTTGATACCACAACATTATTAAATACTTGGAAAGCTAAATTAGGCTTTTAAACTTTTCCCTTTGGTCAGGCAACGTAAGTTGCCTTTTTTTTTGCTCGATTTTTTTGTCGTGAAATCTATAATGCCTACATCTTAGAACAGCACAAGATCATTTCTTATGATTCGTTTAATGCAAGCCCATGATGTCGCCGATGTGGTTGCGATTGAAAATTTGGTACAAAGTCATCCGTGGAGTGCCAAACAATTTGCCGAAGCGGTAGAGAGTTATCACAGTACCGTGATTGAACATGCAGGGAGAGTGGTGGGTTTTTGTATTTTACAACCTGTGTTGGATGAAGCGAATTTGTTGTTGATGGCGGTACATCCAAGTCAGCAAGGCAAAGGTTTAGGTTATCAACTGCTAGAACATTCTATTGCAGGATTGAAGAACCAACCTGTGCAGATTTTTTTAGAAGTACGCGAAAGTAATTTAGCTGCGATAGCCCTGTATGAAAAGTCAGGTTTTCATCAAATTGATTTACGTAAAAATTATTATCCTAAAACGGATGGCACACGTGAGCATGCCATTATTATGGTGAAATCTTGTAGCGATGATTTTGCCAGTTTGTTTAAGTAAATCTGATCGATGCAAAAATAGTATTGCATCATTACATTTTTATTTGATGATGGAGTTATTCCAGCCTAAGGGCAGCGTGGTCATTAAGGAGTTTCCCAATTGCTGCACCTCATCGGTATTTAGGCTGCGGTTAATGCGTCGCCATTGACCATCGAGTAGTAGCTCAAGGGGCCCATATTGCGATTTATAATTCATTTTATTGGAATGTGGTACCCAATAGCCTAAGTAAACATATTGCAGTCCCAAATGCTGTGCCTGTTCAATTTGTTTTAATACCGCAAATGTTCCGAGTGAGCGACGACTTTCGTCTGGGTCAAAAAAGGTATAGACCGCAGAAATACCATCATCTAAATAATCACAGGTCGATACCGCAATTAGGCGATCTGCTTGCCAAACTTCTAAAAAGAAGCTGCTGGTACAACTGTGGATTAAAAATTTTTCAAATTGGTCACGGCTGGCAGGGAACATATCGCCATCGGCATGTCGTTCATTGATATAGCGTTCATACAGCGCATAATGCAAATCACCTGCATCTTGTGGCTTGGTGATTTTGATTTGTAAATCGTGATTGCGTTTCCAAGCTTTTTTTTGGGTGCTGTTCATTTTAAATTCAGCGACAGGAATACGCGAAGAAAGGCATTGGCGGCACAAATGGCATTCAGGACGATAGACAAAATCGCCACTGCGACGAAAACCGACCCGAGAGAGTTCAGACAAAGTCAGCACATCAATTTTATGTGCAGGGTCTAAAAAAACCATCCGCGCAGATTTTTCGGGTAAATAGCTGCAATCATGCGGCGGAGTAATGTAATACTGCAAATCATTTAGCAGGGATTTTGGGTGATATGAATTCATTTTCAAGATCCCTCTCTGTTATTGTCATTCAAATAGGCGCGCATACTGCGCTATTGTTTTACTTGAAAATACACTGTCCTGATATTTTTTCCAATTGATTGCAGGCTGTTTTACAACATCTTGTAACGATTTAAGATAGTCTTGGCGAGAAAGTGTACATGCGCCCAGACTAATTAAATGATCATTGACCAATTGACAGTCAATCCAAGGCAATTGTTGTTCTTGTCCGAGCAGCATCAAACTATAAAATGCCATTTTAGATACATCAGTGCGATGGCTAAACATGGACTCACCAAAACAGCCCTTGCCAATGCTGACCCCATATAAACCACCGACCAAAAGATCTTGCTCCCAAACTTCGACACTGTAGCCATAACCTGCTGCAAAAAGCTGACTGTAACCTTGAATGATCTCTTCAGAAATCCAAGTTTCATTGGCATAGCTACGGGGCAAGGCACAATTGCGAATTACCTGTTCAAAGGCATGATTGACAGTAATGCGATAATCCATTTTTTTCATGTTGCGGATTAAAGACTTACTCGGCTGATAATGTTGTGGAATAATCACGCAACGTGGCTCAGGACTCCACCAACAAATAGGATCACCTTCTGAAAACCATGGAAATAAGCCATGTGTATAGGCTTCATATAAGGTTGAAGGGGAAAGGTCTGCACCTACACAAATCAAGCCTTCACCCTCAGGATCAACTTCAATGGGATCGGGGAAAATGAATTGTGAAGCCGGGAGCGTGTGCATATCAATTGCCGTATGAAGTTTTACGATGAACTTGATTTCATCATACCTAAAAATGCCGTGATAAAAAAACCGCTCAAGGAGAGCGGTCTTTAAACTTGGTCACTAAATTATTCACCAAGTGCATCTAAATATTTTTCTGCATCCAAAGCTGCCATACAACCTGAACCTGCAGAAGTAATCGCTTGGCGATAAATTGAATCGGCCACATCACCCGCAGCAAATACGCCAGCCACAGAAGTTTGTGTCGCATTGCCTGCAGTGCCGCTTTGTACTTGGATATAACCATCACGCAAGTTCAATTGACCTTCGAACATGCCTGTATTCGGTTTGTGACCAATCGCAATGAATAAGCCAGACACATCAACAATTTGAGTAGAACCATCGGTAGTTGATTTTAAACGTACTGAAGTTACGCCTGTGTTGTCGCCCAAGACTTCGTCAACTTGGTTGTTCCAAAGAATGCTGATTTTGCCTTCTTTCTCTTTGGCAAATAAATGATCTTGCAAGATTTTTTCAGAGCGAAGTGAATCACGACGATGCACCAATGTCACGTGTGATGCAATGTTAGACAGGTATAATGCTTCTTCAACAGCCGTGTTACCACCGCCAACGACCATCACTTTTTGGTTTTTATAGAAGAAACCATCACAGGTGGCACAGGCACTTACGCCTTGACCCATAAATGCTGCTTCAGATTCTAAACCTAAATATTGTGCAGTCGCACCTGTGCAAATGATTAAAGCATCACAGGTAAATTCTTCCATATCACCTTTCAGTACAAATGGGCGCACATTCAGGTTTACTTCATTGATATGGTCATACACGATTTCTGTGCCAAAGCGTTCCGCATGAGCTTGCATACGTTCCATTAACGCTGGGCCTGTTAAACCTTCAGGATCACCTGGCCAGTTATCAACTTCCGTAGTTGTGGTGAGTTGACCACCCAATTGTAAGCCTGCAATTAAAGTCGGTTTTAAGTTGGCACGTGCAGCATATACTGCAGCACTATAACCTGCAGGGCCTGAACCTAAAATAATTAAACGTGAGTGACGAGCGCTCATGCACAGCATCCTTTTTTTATTTAGAAATTTATGGAATTATACGTGAAACAGGATGAGTTTGCTGTGTGATTAAAGTTGATATTACTGATCATGTAAATCGATTTGAGCTATATAGAAAAAGTTAACAACACACTTCAATAATCTTGCATCTTTTTCTAGGCAACACATGCATAATAGAAGGTCTGTTATAATTTATAGCTTGCTGTGTGGTGAAGCTTGCAACGTGAAATGCAACTTAAATGACACAGCTAAATGAAATACAGACGCTCCGAATCAGGTGGCTTTTTAAGACCATCGAACAAACAAAAAACATTGATGAAGAATTGGCGACAGGACAATATATGACTGCGGTGTCGGGTGCTTATGCACATCGCTTAATAGCGACATTATTTTTGGTCTCTTTTGGAATATATCTGTTCCTTGCAACGGTGACCTATACTCCATTTGACCCAGGTTGGATGCACATTTCCAGTGACACCCAACAGGTTTCAAATGCGAGTGGAATCGCAGGTGCGTGGATTGCCGATTTACTGTTTGGCTTTTTAGGTTGGGCGAGTCTGCTTCTTCCTGCTTATTTTTTTATTGAAGCCTTACAAGTCTGGTGGCCACGTAGTTTTTTAAACCGTCCATTTCGTTATGCTGCACAATTCTTCATTTTATTGGCAACAGCAAGTTTGCTGTATTTATTTTGGCAAGTACCTGCCGATACGTTAGACAATGCCTCAGGCGGCATCATTGGTTTTGAACTTGGGAAAAGTTTATCGCAAATTTTAACCATTTATGGAGCAACACTTTTTTTAGTCGTCTTTTGGATTTTCTTATTTACCCTCGCATTTGGGGTGAAGTGGAACAGAACGTGGGCAACTTTAAAAGCTACACCTGCTTATCTGCAAGATTTGTTCTATCGCAATGTACCTGAAGCAGAATCTGACTTTGACCGTTCTACACCACAGGTGAAAAAGACCGTTGTCGCTGCTGCACCTGTGGTTGCTGTTGAAGTGGCATCAACTGATTTAGAAGCAGCAAGTGAACCCGTGGTTGCACAGGCGAAAGAAGCTGAAACAACTGCGCCACATCCTGCGGCAGAGCGTATGTTTAATCACATGCAGCAACGTGAAGAAGAAGAGCAACAGGCGCAGCAACAGCTATTGGTGCAAGATGAAATTGATGATGTTGAGTTAGAAAAAACCATCGAAAAGGCGCATCGCTTAGAACAAGACAGCCAGCGTATTGTTGCGACAGGCGAAGTGTGGCGTGCTTTACAGGAAAATACCGACAGTCAGCATAACCAAGACATTCATGCATTATTACGTGCTTCTGAAGAACCAGAGCCACATCTACAATCGAATCCTTTTGATGAAGTGCGTCCTGCATCTACGGCATCTCAAGCCACTGCAAAATCTTCGTTAGATTGGGATGATGATCAAATTTTTGATGAATTGCTCGCAGCAGTTCCGCAAGGCAAAGCTGCAAGTGATTTACACAGCCCATTCCAAAACAGCGGGGCAATGGATACTTTAGATGAGTCTGTGACCCAGCAAGAAACAGTGCATCCGCACTCGAATCCTACGGCTCACAATTTTAACGATGATCTCAGCAGATTTGAGTCAGATTTTAACCCGCCATCGTCAAGTGCTTCGAATACGCAAAATCATGCTGTACGCCAAGAGCGCCATTTGCAGCATGATTTAGACAGTTTAGATGACTTGTTGGTGGATGATCTTTTGGGTGATGAGTTACAGCAAGATGCATTTCAAGATCAAGCGCCTGTAGCGCGTAGTACCAGTAGCTATGCACAAAGTTCTGCTTTTGTTCAGGCACCTATTCAGACGGCAGCCGCTGCCGCAGTGATGGCAAGTGCAGGGACAGCTACACAGGCTGAACATGCAGAAAAAGCAGCATTATCCAAAGAAGCATTTATCGAAGCATGGCAGGAAACCGCAGGCAAGCCGCAAGATGAAGATGACTTTGACTTTGATGCGCCGCTAACCGATGCACATGGTCGCCCGATGTCACGCGCCATGCAGGTTGCAGAAAAACGTCGTGATCTTTCTCCGCTTCCAGGTTTGGATTTGCTCGATAAAGTCGATCCAAACAAAAAAGTGAACTTCACTGCAGAACAATTATCGCGCTTGTCGGAATTGCTGGAAATTAAATTACAGGAATTTAATGTCAAAGCCAAAGTGGTTGAAGCACAGCCTGGCCCTGTTGTGACCCGTTTTGAGCTGGATTTGGCACCCGGGGTCAAAGCGTCGAAAGTGACCAATATTTCCCGTGACTTAGCGCGTTCAATGTCAATGGCATCGGTACGTGTGGTCGAAGTGATTCCGGGCAAGCCGTATATTGGTATTGAGGTACCGAACAGTTCACGTGAAATGGTACGTTTAATTGAGTTATTACTAACGCCTGCTTTTGAAGATCCAAACGGCATTTTATCTATGGCGATGGGGAAAGATATTTCAGGCAACCCTGTGATCACTGAATTGGGCAAAGCACCGCACATGCTCGTAGCAGGGACAACGGGTTCAGGTAAATCAGTGGCAGTGAACTCGATGATTTTGTCGATGTTGCTGAAATATAAGCCTGATCAATTGCGTTTAATTTTGATTGATCCGAAACAATTGGAGCTCGCTAACTATAACGACATTCCACATTTGTTGACGCCTGTAGTGACTGACATGAAAGATGCGGTCAGTGCTTTAAATTGGTGTGTCAATGAAATGGAGCGTCGCTATAAGCTGATGTCTTTCCTAAAAATTCGTAAATTAAGCGACTATAACCGTAAGGTTGAAGAATCTATTGCCAATGGTGAAGATTTAATTGATCCAACTTGGAAACCTAGCGATTCTGCAACGCAGGAACGTGCACCGCGCTTAACGCCATTGCCATCTATTGTCATTGTGGCAGATGAGTTTGCCGACATGATCATGCAAGTAGGAAAGAAAGCGGAAGAAATGATTACCCGTTTAGCACAAAAATCACGTGCAGCAGGAATTCACTTACTCTTAGCAACTCAGCGTCCATCGGTAGATGTGATCACTGGTCTAATTAAAGCCAACATTCCAACTCGTGTGGCTTTACGTGTAAACTCAAAAATTGACTCACGTACTATTTTGGATGCAGGTGGCGCAGAAGATCTGCTCGGTCATGGTGATATGCTGTTTTTAGGGCCA
Organism: Acinetobacter sp. Lyrl_1; assembly: GCF_051948795.1. NCBI lineage: Bacteria > Pseudomonadati > Pseudomonadota > Gammaproteobacteria > Moraxellales > Moraxellaceae > Acinetobacter > Acinetobacter sp. Lyrl_1. The sequence goes on along the minus strand of NZ_JAYJLK010000001.1, from coordinate 205,440 downwards.
GGTAAAATTGAGCCAGAACGTGTGCATGGGGCATTTATTTCGGATGATGAAGTCAATCGTATTTGTGATGCGTGGCGTGAGCGTGGTGATCCTGACTATGTTGATGAAATCTTGACACCATTTGATGAAGAACCATCTTCACGTGGTTTTGAAGATGGTGAGGGCAGTCCAGACCGTGATGTGCTATATGATCAGTGTGTGGCGTTTGTGCTAGAAACACGTAAAGTATCGACCTCATCTTTACAGCGCAAATTTAGCTTGGGCTATAACCGTGCAGCGCGTATTGTTGATCAGATGCAAGAGCAAGGCATTGTGAGCGAGCAAGGAGCAAATGGGAAACGTGAAATTTTAGTGTAAAGCTTTCACTTTCTGTTTGATTTTGAATCAAGTAGTGCTATAAAAAAATCCCGCAATTCAATTGCGGGATTTTTTCTTTTTACACTCAATCTTTTTGGCTGAATTTAGCCAGAGATTGTGTTTAAACAGTTTAAGCAAACTTGGCTAAAACTGCTAAAAAACCATCTTTTTGACGTGGAAATTCAGCAATCACATCGTGAATACGCTGACCTTCAGGATTAGTGGCATTGACATCACGACCATCGGCAACAAATTGTGTCAATAGACGTTCATAGTCGCTTGGACGCATGTGTTTAAATGCGTGATAGAGTACGTGAAAATCTGCATTCACACCTGCAGGTGGTAACTGATTTAAGTAAGCAAACACACGTTCATCCGACCATGCTTCGTTAAAGGTTGCAGGTTGAGATAATGCCATAGCAATCTCCTTTATATTCTTTTGAAAAAAATAGGGCAAAATAACTAGTGTTATTTTGCCCTGATTCAATTTGCTTGACTAATCAGTATTCAGATTATCGCTCTTCAGGCAAATTGATATTCATTTCCAACATTTCAATATTGGCTTCTGAACGCACAGACATTTGAATATGTTGTTCATCGACACCACGCACGTAGCGATTTACCACTTGCATGATTTCTTTTTTCATCTGATCAATTTTGTCTTGGCTTAAGCGTTTACCTAGACCTTGTTCAGAAGCAACAATCACTTTTAAGCGATCTTTTGCTGTTTGTGCGCTAGATGGCTTGTCTTCACCGCTAAATAATTTGCTCCAAAATCCTGCCATGTCTACGCTCCAAATAATCGTGCTAACCAACCTTTCGGTTTTGTTTCAATATGACGAAACGGACGTTCTTCACCCAAGAAACGTGCAACTAAGTCATCATACGCCTGACCTGCAGCAGCATCGCTATACAGAATGACAGGTTTACCTTCGTTAGATGCTTGAAGTACGCTCTTACATTCAGGAATCACGCCTAAAGTTGGTACACGTAAAATATCTTTAGAAATGTCGTCAATGGTCAGCATTTCTTGTTTATCGGCACGTTCTGGGTTGTAACGTGTAATACACAAGTGCTTACGCACACGACCTTCATTTTGTTCTACTTTTTTGGTTTTGCTGTCAAGCATACCAATAATACGGTCAGAGTCACGTACTGAAGAAATTTCAGGGTTAGTCACAATAATCGCTTCATCGGCATGGTACATTGCAAGAATGGCACCGCGCTCAATCCCTGCAGGTGAGTCGCAAATAATGTAATCAAACTCTTGTGCCAACTCATCCATAATACGTGCCACACCTTCATCGGTGAGGGCATCTTTATCACGGGTTTGTGAAGCTGGAAGAATATAAAGGTTTTCGATATCTTTATCGCGAATTAATGCTTGTTGTAAACGCGCTTCATTATTTAATACATTCACAAAATCATAAACAACGCGACGTTCACAACCCATAATTAAGTCAAGGTTACGTAAACCCACGTCAAAATCGATAACAACAGTTTTGTGACCACGTAGGGCTAAACCTGTTGCAAAAGATGCACTTGTAGTGGTTTTACCTACGCCACCTTTGCCTGATGTTACGACAACAATTTTCGCCACCGAATCCACTCCTGTTATGGTTTAAATTCCCCTATATTTTTTCGGGGATTTTTGGTGATTATTTATACATTAAAATTGTAGAGCTTCAAATACAAGCTCTTGGTTATCATTTAAGTAAATATGCACAGGTTTTTTAGTCACATGCTGAGGAATATCGTCCGCCACGCAATACGTGCCTGCAATAGATACCAATTCTGCTTCTAGGGAATGACAGAAAATTCGTGCCGCAATATTCCCGCCCGCGCCGGCAATGACTCTACCACGTACACTACCATAAATATGTATATTTCCTGAAGCAATCACTTCAGAACCGCTGTTGATGCCTGCGGTTAAAATAATGTCGCCCTGATGTTGTACCAAGCATTGACCTGTACGCAAAATTTCATCGTGATAAGACGTAATATGCGCTACAGCAGGTGCAGTTTCAGCAACTTGATTTTCCGTCTGTTGCTGTTCTGCCGCAGGTTCAGGTTTTACTTCAACCACTTGTTCTTTGGTGGCTTTCACTTCCTGCAATGGACGGTCTTGCGGGATGACAGGGAACTGAATAGCACGTGCCTGATCTGCCATAATGCCTTCAGTCACAGCAATTGGCTGTGCTTCTAGGCTAATTAGCAATTGAATTAGCGCAATCAATTCTTGTTCGACTGAACTTTCAATGACCACCAAAACCCCTGGTGGAAATGATTTTTGCAACATTGGGCTTAGTTGCTGGCGGATCGCATCATGATCATTGGTGTCTAAGCTAATGCGAATCGCATTGACCAATCTGCCTTTTATCCGTATGTCAGCCATAATAATTCCTTAACACTTCTAACTTTGCTGGTTGTTGAAGTCATCTTATAAATAGAGCAAATCCTAGAACAAATTGGGTGAATTCTCTAGTTCAGTTACTAAAAATATTTCACATTGTTTTAGCTAAAATTATCGAAAGACCTTTATGAAATATCGTGTTGTTGTCCTTCATTTAAAATTTGTTGCCATTGTTTAACTTTTACTTGTTTGCGAATTGCTTCTAAACTTTCAAATATCGCTGATTCTACTAATTTATCAATATGCTGATTATGTTCAATCTCAATCTGACTAATTTTTTCAGCAATCATTTGATAAGTTGGATTTTGTACTTGTTGATGCTGCTGTGCAAAAGGTTCAATTAAACCTTGGGTGATATTTTCACCCAATCGCTGTCCGATACTTTGAATTTGCTGTTCAATACGTCCACCGACCAATGGAATCAGGCGCAGCAATTGCGTCAGTTCAGGCGTATCTTCAATGGCTTGATTCACCACCAACCCGACATTTTTCGCAATCATGTGACGCTGCATTTGTAATTCTTTGCCTAAGGATTCCTGCAAAATATCGGCTAGGGCAATCGCGAGTAATTGACGATGATGCTCGACCAAATCATCAATAAATTGTTTGTGAGTGGTACTGGTGGTCAATTCACGTTGCACACCATTAAGTACCGTGAGCACCACACGGCTACTCAGTTCTTCCATTAGCAAGTTGTAGTAAAAGTTGCCGCGTTTATACCAACTGTCTGGAATGACTTTATAGCCATGGCTATGCAGGTTGTAACCAATCGCGATGGCACGTAATAAACGTAAAAAACGCAATTGCGGAATAATTGCAAGAATTTCATACCAGTGAATAAACGGGAAAAACCACCAACGCTGATGATGTTTGAAAATAATTGCAATACCCCAACGCACGCCCAACTCTACAATTAAAAACGTGGTAAACCAGCCTTCGGTAATCACCACCCAAGGGCGCAATTCTGTTCGATAAAACTGTAAAATTTCAGGTAGACGAATAAAATCGAACAACCATTCGCCAAAATCACTCATTAAAATGGCATTGGCACTTAAACAGAACAAGTTAAAGATGATTAAACCCATCAAAAACAAGTCATAAGCCAAGGCAATTTTCCATCCCCATGAATCTTTACGCAGGGGATGAAAAGAGGATTTGATGACAGGTTCTTCAGACTTTTTCATGGCGTACCTGAATGGTTATGCAGTCGGAGCTGCAAGTTTTTGTTGCATGCTTTCAATCAATTGATCTTTTTCCAGCCACAGTTCATGCACCCATTGCTGAAAACGCTCACGATATTCAGCATCATCTTCGTAATTGCCGCCCAACACCCAATCTGGAATATTAATTTTGCGTAAATTCACCGCAATGCGCGGCACCTCACCTAACCAAAACTCGCTATAGCCCGGCACGCCATCTGGGTACACAATGGTCATATCTACCAAGGCATCAATTTGATCACCCAAAATATTCAATGCCAAAGCTAAACCACCAGCTTTTGGCTTTAATAAATGTTGATAAGGCGATTGTTGTTGATCATGTTTTTCTTGGGTAAAGCGTGTGCCTTCTAAATAATTCAGCAGGGTAAAGGGCTGACTTAATAACTGTTGGCAGGCTTTACGCGCTTCTTCCATATCGTGGTCTTTCAGCTCAGGTTTTTTGGCAATTTGTGCTTTGCTGTGACGCTTCATCATTGGGAAGCCTAAAATTTTAAAGGCTTGTCCTACAAAGGGAATAAAGATCAGTTCCCACTTGGTAAAAAAGCGGGTCAATGGCATACGGGTTAAGCCAAAATACTGATTTACAGTGGTATCGACCCAACTTTGATGGTTACAGGTCATGAGATAACGACCTTGCATGCTCAGTTGCAAATCTTCATCAATGCTGATATCCCATTGGGTATTGGGTAATACATGATCAATCAGCCAGTTGTTTACACTGAGCCAACTGTTGGTAATTTGAATATTGGTTTCATCGACCTTACGTGACTGCTTTAACAGTTTGGTTAAGCCCAAAGCCAACACAGGAGGGCCGTGAAAAAATGTACTGCCAGTGATGACTGTACCCACGGTGAGACCTTTTGTGATTTTTTTTAATAAAGGGTGTTTCTTTGCTTGCGATGACATATAAATCAATCCTGAAGATAAATCGTCCAATGCGTCACGTGTTTGTAGATGACTCCAATATAAATGTTGTTTTTAAAATAAAAAAGTGTTGGAGTGAAAGTGTGTAGAAATTGTGATGAAGTTATACCAAGATTTGTACATGATCATGTATATTTGTAAGTAAAAGTTTTTTTATTAACAAAAAATCAATGGTCTAAGTATATTTTTTCATTCAATATTCAGCATATACAACAAAACACAAGTAAGGAGGCATGCCATGCGTGCATTAGCAATTTCGGCAGCAGTCGTAGGGGCAATGGTTTTAACTGGTTGTCAAACGACTGGTAACAACCTTGGTGGTATGGAATATGACAAAACTGCGTTAGGCACAGTAATTGGTGCTGCTGCGGGTTATGGCATCTCTAAAGGTAACGCAAATACAAGCGCACAAAACAACCGTGCTGCAGCGATTGGTGCTGTAGTGGGTGCTGCTGCGGGTGTTTATCTTGACAATAAAGAAAAACAACTTCGTCAACAAATGGCTGGTACAGGCGTAGAAGTAAACCGTAATGCCGATGGTTCTGTTGGCTTGATCATGCCGGGTAACATCACGTTTGATACTAACAAATCAAACATCAAACCAAACTTCTATTCTACCTTGGACAAAGTAGCGCAAACGCTAACCCAAGATAACAAGAGCGGTATTTTGGTAACAGGTTATACTGACAGCACTGGTAACGACGCAATCAACATTCCATTGTCACAAGCACGTGCACAATCGGTTGCAAACTACTTGGCTAGCCGTGGTGTATCAACTTCACGTATTAATGCACAAGGTCACGGTGCTGCAAACCCAATCGCATCGAATGCTACTGCAGAAGGTCGTGAGCAAAACCGTCGTGTAGAAATCAGCATTTATGCAATCCAATAATCTGGCATTGTATAGATTGTAAAGAACCGCCTTCGGGCGGTTTTTTTATGCAAGCAATTTCTAGGGTCTACTCAGCAAATAGACAATGACGTCTAAAGTAGCATTTTAGATTAGTCATCTTTGGCGGAGATGACTATAATCGAGCTCGAACCGAAATAGAGGAAATACTATGACACTGGCAAGTCAGTTAAACGACAAGCAACTTGAAGCGATGAAATACACTCAAGGACCCTTGTTAGTGCTTGCAGGTGCAGGTTCAGGCAAAACTTCGGTGATTACCCGAAAAATTGCCTATTTGGTTAAGCATTGCGGGATTCCTGCGCATCGTATTACAGCGATGACTTTTACCAACAAAGCAGCACGAGAAATGAAAGAGCGTGTGACCAAATTGTTGTCACGTGAAGAAGCTAAAGGATTATCGGTTTCGACTTTCCACACCTTTGGTCTGAATTTATTACGTTTTGAATTAAAACACACGCCGTTAAAAGCCAACTTCTCTATTTTGGATGCCGATGACTGTAAACGTATTCTGATGGATTTAATGCACCGCGATAATTTGTCGGGTGCAGAAAGCAAAGAATTGATTGCCAAAGCCATGAAGATGATTTCGGACTGGAAAAACGATCTGATCGCACCAGAACAGGCACATACCACGTGCGAAACGCCAGAAGACATCCAATTTGCACATTTATATCAACTTTACGAACGTAATTTACGTGCCTATAACGCGGTAGATTTTGACGATTTAATTGTAATGCCAACACGACTTTTGCAAGAAAATGCCGAAGTGCGTGACAAATGGCAGAACCGTGTCCGTTATTTATTGGTCGATGAGTATCAAGATACCAACACCGCACAGTATATCTTGGTGAAATTATTGGTGGGTGTGATGGGGCAGTTCACTGCGGTAGGTGATGACGACCAATCGATTTACGCATGGCGCGGTGCCAAGCCTGAAAATATGGCCTTGCTGAAAGATGATTTCCCGAATTTAAAAGTGATTAAACTTGAGCAAAACTATCGCTCGACCAGTCGCATTTTAAAAGCGGCCAATACCGTGATTGGCAATAATCCACATATTTTTGACAAAAAACTGTGGTCAGACAAAGGTCATGGCGAAGTGATTCGGGTGATCACTTGCCGTAACGATGATGATGAATCAGAACGTGTGGTTAAAGACTTACTCACGCATAAACTGATGAATGGCAAAAGCTGGAAAGATTATGCGATTTTGTATCGTGGTAACTTTCAGGCGCGCATTTTGGAAACCCAATTACGCCAAATGCAAATTCCGTACAAGCTTTCCGGTGGTCAATCGTTCTTTGCGCGCGCTGAAATCAAAGACATCATGAGCTATTTGCGTTTGATTATTAATCCTGAAGATGACAGCGCATTCTTGCGCATTATTAATACGCCTAAACGTGCGATTGGTCCTGTGACTTTGGAAAAACTAGGGCTGTTTGCACAAGAAAACCATTTGTCATTATTGGCTGCCGCAGGTGATCAGCGTCTGACGATGGCAATTCCGAAAAAAGCCACGACACAGTTGGCAGAGTTTGCAGATTTTATTGGTAATTTTACTCGTAATTTATTGGAAGATGATGAGCCTGTGCCAATCATCCGTCAAATGATGCTCGAAGCAGGTTATATCGACTACATTAAAGAGCAAGCAGCTACCCCTGCGCAGGAAAAAACCAAGCTAGATAATATCGAAGTTCTATATAGCAGCATCCAAAGTTTGATTAACCGTGCTGAAGATGTCGATGAAAAGAATATTGAAAGCGTGATTCGTAAAATGGTGCTGCTCGATATGCTCGAACAGCAACAGGAAGAAGAAGACACTGATAAAGTCAATTTACTCACCCTGCATGCGTCCAAAGGCTTGGAATTTCCGTACGTGTATTTGATTGGTTTGGAAGAAGAGCTTTTACCGCATAAAAACTCAATTGTGGCAGATACTGTCGAGGAAGAACGCCGTTTGATGTACGTGGGGATTACTCGTGCACGTCAGGGCTTAACCATTACTTTGGCAGAGCAGCGCAAAGCGGGCGGGCAAATGAAACAAATGACCCCAAGTCGTTTTTTGGATGAATTACCACAAGATGAATTGGAATGGCTCGGACGTAAAAAAAAGTTAGCCGGTGATGTCGATCCGAAATTACAGGCACAGCATTATTTGGAAAATTTACGTGCTCTGATTAAGCGCTGAAAAACATTCAGCGGTGTTGATGCAAGTACAGCATCAAAGGGCATAATTTATATCGAAATTACATTGAAAATTTAAAAACAGGATAAACTTCATGAAAGTTCAAGTTAAAGTCTTAGATTCACGTTTAGGCACAGAATGGCCAATGCCAACTTATGCAACCGCAGGTTCGGCAGGTTTGGACTTACGTGCTTGTGTAGACAGCAGCACCGTGATTGAGCCGGGTCAAACAGTCTTGGTCAAAACAGGTTTAGCGATTTATATTCAAGATACAGGTTTTGCAGGCATGATTTTGCCGCGTTCAGGCTTAGGTCACAAACATGGCATCGTGTTGGGGAACTTGGTGGGTTTGATTGATTCAGATTATCAGGGTGAATTGATGGTTTCGGTGTGGAACCGTAGCCAAACAGCATTTAGCTTAGAACCTGGTGAGCGTTTAGCGCAATACGTTTTGGTACCTGTGGTGCAGGCTGAGTTTGAACAGGTAGATGAATTTGTCGCCACTGAACGTGGTGCAGGTGGTTTTGGGCATACGGGTAAAAACTGAGTTTACTGAGGTTTTAGCCTAAATCGTTTGGTAAGGTTTTACTTGAAACTTTACCAACAATTCTTGAAAAGTAACGAAAGATGCACTAATAATGACAAGCATATTGCTTGATGATTTGAGACGATAATTCCTACTTTAAAAAGTCTGATTAGAATTTTTCAAAATTTATAGAGCCAAGATTTATTCACTTTATGTTGGCTCATCTTTGTAGTTGTAAGCCTATGAACAATCCACAAACACTTTTTCCTCAGCATATTTTTCGCGCTTACGACATTCGTGGCAAAGAAACTGTGCTGACCGCGAAATTGGTACACGCCATTGCACAAGGATTGGTGCAACAATATCAACAAGAAAAGCAAACTCAAATTAGTATTGGTTATGATGCGCGTTTAAATAGCCCCGCTTATGCTGAAATTATGCGCCAAGTCTTTCTTGCCCATCAATTTCAAGTGACGATGGTGGGTTGTTGTTCTAGCCCGATGTTGTATTTTATGGCACGACACACGGCAGGCAATGGCATTATGCTTACGGCCAGTCATAATCCAAAATCAGACAACGGCATTAAATGGATTGTGCAGGGCGAACCGCCAACCCCTGAAATGATTCAACACGTGGCACACGATGCAGCGCCATATTATTTAAATACCGATGCAGCACCATCCATCGCCTCACAACACGCCACCAATATTTCACATGAATTTATTGAAGATGCGTGTCAGCAATATCAGCAGGCAATGTTGAACGATATTCAACTGGCGGGCACTTTTAAAGTGGTTTTAGATGGGATGTATGGTTCGGCAGGTCATTGCGCTGCTTTGGTTTTGCAAAAAATGGGCTGTGAGGTGATTGCTTTACGCTGCGAAGCCAATGGTCATTTTCCAGAACATGCACCCGATCCATCACAAGAAAAACACTTACAACATTTAAAAGCTGCGGTGCGTGAACATCAGGCGGACATTGGCATTGCTTTAGATGGCGATGGTGATCGTGTCGTCCTCTTGGATGAACATGCCAATGTGCTTTCAGCAGATCGTTTGCTGTCTTTATTTGCAGAAATGTGTTTAAAAACTCATCCTCAGCATCAAGTGGTGTTTGATGTAAAATGCTCCACTATGGTGCGCAATACCGTGCGTGATTTGGGTGGCGAAGCGGTGATGATTCGCACGGGCAGTACCTTCTTGCGGCGTTATTTGGCGCAGTCGCAAGGCAAGGCTGTGTTCGGTGGCGAATACGCAGGACATTATGTATTCAATGATGGACGTGGTTTTGGCTATGACGATGGTATTTACGCAGCGCTGCGCGTGTTGGAATATTTAAGCCACAGTAATTACAGCAGCCTTTCGGCATTGATGCAGAAATACCCTGAGCGTTGCTGCACTGAAGACACGTATATCAGCACACGGAATATTGAACCGAGTGCGGTTTTAAATGATGTTGAAAGTTCTAGCCATCGCAGTGGTGCAGAATTAAGTAAAATAGATGGTGTAAGACTTGATTTTGAAGATGGATTTGGCATTATTCGAGCATCCAATACAGGCGAATATTTTACGGTGCGTTTTGATGCCGATAATCCATCACGACTGAATGATATTCGCGATACATTTGTTTCCATGTTAAGTGAGCGATACCCTGAAATCGCCCAAGACATTTTAGATGCTCAATAAGGAGAGGCGAATGCCACATCAACAGACTGGTATCGACAAAGCGCAAATTTTGACTGAAGCTTTGCCGTATATTCAACGTTTTGCGGGCAAGACCCTTGTTGTGAAATATGGCGGCAATGCCATGACCGATCCTGAGCTGGAAAGTTCTTTTGCTCGTGATATCGTGTTGTTAAAGACTGTAGGCTTAAACCCGATTGTGGTGCATGGCGGTGGCCCACAAGTGGATTCTATGCTCAAGCAATTGGGACGTGAGTCTGACCGTATTGATGGCATGCGTGTCACCGATCCTACGACTATGGAAGTCGTAGAAATGGTCTTGGGTGGTAGCGTCAACAAATCTATCGTCAATCTGATTAACCAACATGGCGGTCGTGCCATTGGTTTGACGGGTAAAGATGGTAACTTGATTCGCGCACAAAAATTATTGATGCAAAAAACTACTGAAACAGGCGAAGTACAACAAATTGACCTTGGTTTGGTGGGTGAAGTGGTGGGTGTCAAAACCGACGTGTTGGAAATGTTTACCAGCAGCGACTTTATTCCAGTGATTGCACCTTTAGGTGTCGATGATGCAGGCAATACCTATAACATTAATGCCGATTTAGTCGCAGGTAAAGTTGCCGAAGCATTGGGTGCGGAAAAGTTAATTTTGCTGACCAATATTACGGGTGTATTAGACGAAAATAAAAACCTGTTAACTGGTTTGACTACGCAGGAAGTAGATCGTTTAATTGATACAGGCGTGATTTACGGTGGCATGATTCCAAAAGTGGGTTGTGCATTGGATGCAGTTAAAGGCGGTGTAATCAGTGCACATATTGTAGATGGTCGTGTGCCACATGCTACTTTATTGGAAATCTTTACTGATCATGGTGTGGGAACATTAATTACCAACCGTGTCCAAACGCGTAAATAAAACTCTATAAGATGATCCCTAAAAGAGCTTCACAATTGAAGCTCTTTTTTATGTCAAATTTACGGCAAGAAACTGAAATTTTGTTGATTCAGCATCCTTGAAATTGCTTTGCACCTATCCTGCAATCTTAAAATTGTAGTCGCTAAAATCGCGGTCATCATAGTGTCATGCTGCTGTCCTAGTGTAGGAGAAAACATGAGGTATCTATGATGCTACAAAAATTAAATCAGTATCGTCAGCAGTTTAGCTTTCCTATGGTTAAAGTGGGTAAAGCACAGAAAAAAAACAGCAAAGCTACGCAATATGCGTTTGAATGGGTTGAAAATTTAAAGCAACTACAAGAAGTACAGCGCTTTCGTGCACAGCAATTTTCCAAGCAATTTGGCATTGAATTTGAATCGGGTTTAGATCAGGACTTGTACGATTTTGGCTGTGAACACGCCGTACTCAGAGATAAATCTACGGGTGAAATTGTTGCTTATACTCGTTTAAAACTTTGGCAAGGGCATGAGCTAGCCAACAGTTATAGTGCGCACGAGTTTAAAATTATAGATGAGTTAGGGCATCTCTCGAATATTGTCGAAATGGGGCGTACTTGTGTGCATCCACGTTATCGTTCAGGCAAAACACTCTCTATTTTATGGCTGAATTTAGTGCCTAAAGTGTTATGGGAAATGCGTGCCAAACACATGATTGGCTGTGTCAGTATTCGTTTGGAAGGTAATGAAGCACGCGCGTATCATACCCATCAAGCGATTCAACAATTGGCAGAAAATCAACGCTGCGATATTCAGTCACAGCAGCCGTTTGAGCCAAGTTGTCCAAGTCATAGCTTTAGCCAAGATGAACGAATACCTAAACTGTTTGATGTTTATCTGAAAATGAATGCTAAGCTGTCTGAGCAAGCATTTTATGACCGTGAGTTTAACTGTCTAGATTATTTTGTTTTGTTAGATGTGAAACAAATGGCGAAACATTTTATTCGCCAAAAGAAAGTAAAAGCATCATAACATCGTGATGAAATAGAGATTTCTACAGCACTGCATATTTAAAGAATGGTGATGTGAAAATCTATTTATATTTTTCAGATTTGAATTATGTACATGGCTGATGCACAATAATCAGATAATTTCATTATTTGTATAAAGATAAGGCCTTATGTGTCAGTTGCTTGGAATGAATTGTGCGACACCTACCGATATTACCTTTTCATTTCGGGGATTTTCGCAGCGCGCAGGAATCACCTCCGACCATTCTGATGGCTTCGGAATTGCTTTTTTTGAAGATAAAGCTTGTCGTTTATTTGTTGATAACCAATCTGCAGTAGAATCACCTATTGCAGAATTGATCCGCAACTATCCCATCAAATCGCGCAATGTGATTGCCCATATTCGTAAAGCGACACAAGGCAAAATTAATTTAGAAAATTCGCATCCGTTTAGTCGTGAGTTGTGGGGACGCCAGTGGATTTTTGCCCATAATGGTGATTTACATGACTTTCATCCACGTTTATCAGGTCGTTTTACCCCTGTGGGCAATACCGACAGTGAACGTGCATTTTGTTATTTGTTAGATCAATTGGTAAATCATTTTGGTTATGATGAACCGAGCCTGACGCAAATTTTTGACTTGTTAGCCGAAATTTCTCCTAAAATTGCAGAACATGGCACTTTTAATTTTTGTTTGTCCAATGGTCAGGCATTATTTAGTTATGCGGTGACCAAATTACATTGGTTGGTGCGTGCTTATCCATTTCAGCCTGCACAATTAATTGATTTAGATGTTGAGGTTGATTTTAGCCAAGTCACCACAGCAGAGGATTGTGTGGCAGTGATTACCACTGAACCCTTGACTCAAAATGAAACATGGACAGCATTTCAGCCAGGTGAAATGATTTTATTTCAACATGGACGCCCAATTAAAACCCAAATGACACATATTGCGCGTTTGGAACGTGAGCGTTTAAATCCTGAATTAAGACGGATCACCAAAGCGGATCAATACTAATTTATACGGGTATGTGTGGTTGAAAAATATTCATTTTATTATTGTATAATTCAATTAAATCAAGAATGAAAATGTATAAATTGGTTAATTAATAATTGATTCTTTTAGTCGGGTATTTTTGTTAAAATTTATTTAAATCAATGTCTTGTGTTGTTTTTGTGCGATTTAAACCAATCCCTACCAATTCGCTTCATTTTTATTTATGGGAAATACGGCTACCATTCCGCAATGTGATTAATCATTTATTTCTGTAAGGTGGTCGTATGAAGATGAAATGGGTTCCAGAATACAATACTGGTATCGATGTGATTGACGATCAGCATAAACGTATCCTCGATTATATTAATGAAATTGTTGAAATTAGCGATGGTACAGATCGAGCACGTGTAAAGCAGATTTTAGATAATATTATTGATTACACCCAGTCGCATTTTACGTTTGAAGAATCATTACAAGAAGAAGCGGGTTATAAATACCGCGTACCACATAAACGTGTGCATGATTTATTCATTAAAAAAATTGAGTCTTATCGCGATCGTTATGAAATGGGACAATCCATTGAAGGCGAATTGCATGAAGTCTTATCAAAATGGTTAATTAATCATATTCAACACGATGACGCCGATTATGTTGGTGCTGTGAAAGAGAATATGATGGGCATTATTAAGGAAAATGAGAAGAAGAAAGGTAAAGGTTGGTTTGCTCGTTTCTTTTCGTAATAACAAATACAGTTTATGCACAACATTGAATTGATGTGATAACAAGTGCTACAACAAAAATTATAAATTTGCGCAGCAAACTGTCTTAGATAGTTTGCTTTTTTCTTTTTTGAGGTTTTGCTTTTCCTTGATGACAAAGGCAAAATAGCCGTAGATTTTTATTAGGACAGCATCATGCAGGACAATGCTATGTCACGATGGTTATCGCCGCTGATGGCATTTGGTTTATCTTTTATTATTATTGCCACTTTGGCACCTATGACCGGTATTCAGGTTGAGCGTCAGCTCGACTTTTGGTTGTTGTGGTTAGCAACCATGCTGATTTTGGCATTACCGATTACTTATTTGGAAATTGCCTTAGCCAAACGCTCAAAAACGACAGCATTACAAGCACTTTCAAGTTTAACCCGTGATGCCGATGCTTCTCAAAAATGGCGTTTGGTGGGCTGGCTTGCAGTGGTGTTCATTCCATTTTTAGCAGGCGGTTTGTTGTCTAATGCTGCGCAAATTTTAAATCAATATGCCGCTGCAGACTTGGCTAGTCATGTCTTATTTGTGATTGTGGCTGTTTTAGCACTGGCATTGTCATTAGTTCCGCGTCAAATTTTATTGTTGTGTACCGCTGTTGCTGTTGTGGCGGCTTTGGTTTTATCGATGGTGATGGGTTCAGAACTCCCTGCATGGCAAGTCACCTCAATTGAGTTTAGCGAATGGGGCAGTGCAACCGTTTTGGCTTTGGTGGCCAGTGGTTTAGGCATGGGCTTGTACTGGCAAACCAGTTTGCCGCAAGTACAGCAACAATCTGCAGCAACCTCAACGGTATTGCCAATTTGGATTGCACAGCTATTGGCAGTCGTTGCTTTTGCATTCTTTGCCGTGCAAGCACAAATTCCAGCGTTGGCTTTGGTGGTGGCAACTGTTGCAGCAGCAGCGGTTCTATTGCAATTGGCACGTGAACAATTGGCACAACGTCAAATGGCGGTTGCGATTCAGTGGATTGTATTGATTGCAGCAACTTTGGTTTGGGCAATTCCTGCCATTGGTCCTGTATTTAATTTTGCCTTATTGCTTTGGGGCTTAGTTATTTGTTTGATTTACGCAATTTTTGCAGGCTGGATTATGAAAATCAGCCATTTGCGTAAAGCCATGAACTTTAGCAGTGAAGCCTTTTATAACATTTGGCGTATTGCGGTACGTGTGGTGTTACCTGTATCTATCGTAGTGGCGATGGTGGCGTTAATTGGACAGTGGATCGCATGAGTCAAATGGCGCAGGTTTGGGTGGCGTATGCCACACCCGAACAACAATGGCATGTGGCTGTCGCATTTCAGCAGGGCATGACTGTACTGGATGCAATTCAGCAGAGTGGACTTGTGACAGCAACGACTTTACCTGAACCGTTGATGCTGGGTATTTTTGGTGTACGGGTTGAGCCGCAGCATGTATTACAAGCAGGTGATAGGGTTGAGATTTATCGTGCTTTGACCATTAACCCGAAAGATATTCGTCGTAAACGTGCCGCAAAGAACCCTGTAGGGCGCTATGCCAAAAGCAATCGCCTCAGACAATTGAAATGATTTGAAAAACCCCTCAGCGAGGGGTTTCTTTTTATTTTAAAGGGGCTATAGTGGTGGCGCGTTGAGAATCGCTTCTTTCGATCCTGGTAGACCAGGTTGAGATTCTGGGATGGTTTCTAAGCCTTCAATTTTTTGCACGATACCAGTTTGATCGAAATAGATTTTCAAATGCTGACCATGCGCGGCAGGGATCTTGGCTTTTTTAGCATAAGTTCCTGGGATATAATTGTAAATGTAGTCCCAACGTAACGGGTTCATTGGATCGGAAATGGTTGGACTGCCCAGTAAAAAGCGAACTTGTTGGTGACTCATACCGACTTGGACTTTTGAAGCTTGCGCTTGGGTTAAAGGCGTACCCTGTGGAATATCTACTTTATAAACGCCCAAGGTCGAACAGCCTGCGAGCAGTGAAGTGACCAATAACGTCAACATGATTTTTTGCATTTTGCTACACTATCCCAAATTAATTATGATGCATTTGATCCAGTGTTAGATCATACTGCATCTTAACTTTGTTGCATATTCCAACTTTAATTTTGTTGAGAGACCTTTTTACATGCCTATTTCAAATCAAGAATTACGCAAAGCTGGACTTAAAGTTACCCTTCCACGAATTAAAATCCTAGAATTATTAGAAAATTCAAAACAACATCATTTAAGTGCAGAAGACATCTACAAAACTTTACTCGATCAGGGCGAAGATGTGGGTTTAGCAACTGTGTATCGTGTGTTAACACAGTTTGAAGCTGCTGGGATTATTGAGCGTCATAATTTTGAGAACAACCACTCTGTATTTGAAATTATGCAGGAAGATCACCACGACCATTTGGTGTGCTTGAACTGTAGTAAAGTAGTTGAATTTATTAATGATACTATTGAAAAAGAACAGCACGATGTGGCAGAAAAA
This sequence comes from Acinetobacter sp. Lyrl_1, assembly GCF_051948795.1. Classification (NCBI taxonomy): domain Bacteria; kingdom Pseudomonadati; phylum Pseudomonadota; class Gammaproteobacteria; order Moraxellales; family Moraxellaceae; genus Acinetobacter; species Acinetobacter sp. Lyrl_1. Next base: position 189,091 of record NZ_JAYJLK010000001.1, on the reverse strand, counting down.
TTCGGTTTTGAATTAACAGGTCACTCACTAAATTTATATGGTTATTGCGATGCGCCTGAATGTCGTGAAGCATTGCGTAAAAAATAAGTTAGAAATACAAAAAAGGCTTCCATTACGGAAGCCTTTTTCTTATCTGTTTTGAGTTTATTGCCCATCAAAGGTGATATTCGATGTAGCATGCAATAAACGGTCGCCACCTTCTTCTGATAACTTGATTTGTAGACGCAAGTCGTTTGGTGAGTCAGCGTGCTTGAGTGCATCTTTGTAGCTAATTTGCTTGGCTTTATACAGATCGTATAAGGCTTGGTCAAAGGTTTGCATGCCCAATTCACGTGAACGCTTCATCAAATCTTTAATTTCGTGTACATCACCTTTACGGATTAAATCTGCAATGAGCGGTGAGTTAATTAAAATTTCAATTGCAGCACGACGTGAGTTACCGTCAATAGTTGGAAGGAGTTGCTGCGCCACAATTGCTTTGAGGTTCAGCGATAAATCCATAAACAACTGGCCATGACGGTCTGCTTCAAAGAAGTGAATAATACGGTCAATGGCTTGGTTGGCGTTGTTGGCGTGCAGGGTTGCAAAAACCAAGTGACCGGTTTCGGCAAAGGCAATCGCATAATCCATGGTTTCGCGGGAACGAATCTCACCAATTAGAATCACATCTGGCGCTTGACGCAGGGTATTTTTTAATGCCACTTCAAATGAGTCGGTATCAATACCCACTTCACGTTGGGTAATAATACAGCCTGCATGTTCGTGTACAAATTCAATCGGGTCTTCAATAGTGATGATATGACCTTTGGAATTTTGGTTACGGTAACCAATAATTGATGCCAAAGAGGTCGATTTACCAGTACCAGTTGCACCTACAAAGATGATAATACCGCGTTTGGTCATTGCCAAATCTTTTAAAATTGGCGGCAGTTTTAACTCATCCATGGTTGGAATTTTGGTTTCAATTCGGCGCAGTACCATGCCAGGTTCATCACGTTGCTGAAATGCACTGACACGGAAACGTGCCGATTTTTCACGGTTGGTGATGGCAAAGTTACATTCACGGGTTTCGGCAAATTCCTTGCGCTGCTTTTCACTCATAATTGAGTTCAGTAACTGCCCGACAATTTCACCTGTCAGTTTGCTTTTGGCAACAGGCACAATTTGTCCATGAATTTTCATGGACGGTTCAACATCGGCAGTAATAAACAAGTCAGACGCTTTTTGCTGAATCATCAAATTCAGTAAATCATTAAAGTCCATCGCGTATCTCGAATTTTAAACTTATAAGAATGATTCAGGCTGCTTCGCAACAGTTCGTGCAGTCTGTGGACTAATTACACCACGCGATACCAAGTTTTTCAGGCTTTGGTCGAGTGTAGTCATACCGTAGTTTGCACCAGTCTGAATAGCCGAATACATTTGCGCTACTTTGTTCTCACGAATCAAGTTACGTACTGCAGGAATACCAATCATGATTTCATGGGCTGCAACACGACCGCCGCCATTTTTCTTCAGCAGAGACTGTGAAATTACGGCTTGTAGAGATTCAGATAACATGGCACGAACCATGTCTTTTTCTTCTGCAGGGAATACGTCAATGACACGGTCAATGGTTTTTGCCGCCGAGGTGGTGTGTAGCGTACCAAATACCAAGTGACCTGTTTCCGCAGCGGTCAGTGCCAAACGAATGGTTTCTAGGTCACGCATCTCACCCACCAAGATGATGTCAGGGTCTTCACGAAGCGCTGAACGCAGTGCTTCATTAAAGCCATGTGTATCACGGTGTACTTCACGTTGGTTAACCAAGCATTTTTTAGATTGGTGTACAAATTCGATTGGGTCTTCGACTGTTAAAATGTGGTCATAACGATTGTCATTAATATAATCGATCATCGCCGCAAGGGTGGTCGATTTACCTGAACCCGTTGGCCCTGTCACCAAAACCAAACCGCGTGGATATTCACAAATATCCTTGAAGATTTGCCCCATGCCTAAATCTTCAAGTGTTAATACTTTTGATGGAATGGTACGGAATACCGCACCTGCACCACGGTTTTGGTTAAATGCGTTCACACGGAAACGTGCCACGCCAGGCACTTCAAAAGAAAAGTCAGTTTCTAGGTTTTCTTCAAAATCACGGCGTTGTTTATCATTCATAATGTCGTACACTAATTTGTGTACTTCTTTATGTTCTAATGCAGGTAAGTTAATACGACGTACTTCACCATCCACACGAATCAGTGGTGGCATACCAGCAGATAAGTGTAAATCCGAAGCGCCGTTTTTAGCGGAGAACGCCAATAATTCTGTAATGTCCATGAAAGTCCCCGAGATCAATTAAATCTTAATTATTTTGATAGAATAATACGGCTTTCCATCAGCTTAACCAACTGTTAGTTGCTGGGCAAGGTAAAAAAAGATGAATGAAATGAGAAATCCATCAATGAATAATTTGCAGCAATCACGCACTCAGGTTTTGCAACAAATTCAACAGGCATGCCAGTTGGCACAGCGCGAGCCAAATACGGTGCAATTGTTGGCAGTGTCTAAGACTCATCCGAGTGAAGCCTTGCGTGAAATGTATGTGACAGGGCAGCGCGCTTTTGGCGAAAATTATTTGCAAGAAGCTTTGGATAAAATGCAGGCCCTGAGTGATTTAGAAATTGAATGGCACTTTATTGGGCATGTGCAGCGCAATAAAACCAAACATTTGGCAGAAAAATTTGCATGGGTGCATGGGGTAGATCGTTTGATTATTGCCGAGCGTTTATCGAATCAGCGCGATGCTCAACAAGTGCCCCTGAATATTTGTTTACAAGTAAATATTGATGCGCAAGACACGAAGGATGGTTGTCAGCCGAGCGAAGTTGCAGAATTAGTCCGACAGATCAGCCAATTACCGCATTTAAAACTACGCGGTTTGATGGTGATTCCTGCACCTGATCATCCTCAAGCTTTTCAAGATGCCAAACAATTGTTTGATGCAGTGAAAGCACAACATGCACAACCTGAAGATTGGGATACTTTGAGTATGGGGATGTCGGGCGATTTAAATGCCGCAATTGCAGCAGGTTCAACTATGGTACGGATTGGTACAGCATTGTTTGGCGCACGTGACTATTCCAAGGCTTAATTGCTAGATGAACAAAGAATCTGCCAAGATTTTGCAAACATTATCTTGTACGTTTTGGCTGACATGAAATGCGGAATTTTGCGGCTAGTGCTGAAGGTTGGATTTTCTTAATATGAACTTATCGGGAAACAGGGAGTTTCCTAAATAAGAAGAATAAGAAATAGAACAACACGGAAGTGCTTGGTACGACAGGAGTTATACCAAAAACTGAATCTAGAAAGCCTCGACAGGATGTCGAGGCTTTTTTAGTTATGTATGCTGTAAAGCTGTCAAAGTTTTGGCTTGTGTAGATTATTTTTAATAACCTTCACTATTTTTAGAAAGCGCCACTCCCGTCCAGTAAATAGGTGAAGTAGACATTCAAGATTTATTTTCTATCCAGATTCGAATACGGGCAATCAGTAAAAATAGCAAAAAACAGAACTGAAAGAAGCCTGTGAAAATGATGGTCCAACCGCTATTTCCAGGTGTTTTTCTTGCATCCAACTCAATGACTAAAGTGCAGACGGTGAGAATGATTTCAAAAATTAAAACCGCTTTAAAAACCCAAGGTTTAGGGAAACGTATTAACCATGTGAGAAAAATAATACTTAAACTGGGCAATACAGCAAAGAGAATAATCGTTTTTATATCCATAAAATTAAGTACTTAAAGTGTGGGTGATTTTAAAATAAATTCAATACAACTTCATGGAAGCCTAAAATCTGAAATCTCACAGTCATTTCAATAATTCTTCAATCGACAAATAATCTTCAGATTTTAGGCAGTATTGGCTTTAACCCACCACATTGACTTCACTTGCCCCTGCACCCACTGGTTTGACTTGAATTTGCACAGGAATTCGTTCGTGCATTTCCTGAATATGCGAAATCAGCACCACTTTACGTCCCTGACTTTGCAGATGGTCTAAGGCATTCATCACCATGTGCAAGGAAGTCGGGTCGAGAGTGCCAAAGCCTTCATCAATAAATAGCGATTCCAGTTTCATTGAGCCAGATGCCATATTGGCAATTGCTAGTGCCAAAGCTAAAGAAACCAAAAAGGTTTCGCCACCCGATAAAGACAGAACAGGGCGAATTTCACTGTTCATATCTAAATCAATAATCGCCAACCCCAAACTGTCAGGAATACGATGCAACTGATAACGCGAACTCAGTGGCAGCAATTGCTGATTGGCGTATTCCACCAAAATATCCAAGTGATGTTCTTGAGCAATTTTCTTAAATTTCGTACCTTCTTTATGCCCAATTAAATCGTAAATACGTCCCCAGCGATATTCTTCAGCTTTGATATTTTCAATTTGAGTTTGATAGGTAGCAAAAATCCCTTGATTGGTGCTATTCAGGCGTAGCTGTGCCTCAATCTCATTATAGTTTTGCTGTTGTTTGGCTTTGTCTGTTTGCAGCGCTGCCAGTTGCGTGGTGACCTCGTCAAAACTCAGTTGTGGCTGTTGCTTTAAGTGTTTTTGATATTGCTCTTCCAATGTTTGCCAAGCCGTTTTAGCACTCTCCAAACTGTTTTGTTGTTGCTGCAGCATGTTGCGTATTTGCTGATGTTCGGCATAAGAAATCTGTAAACATTTATCAATGATGCTGGCTTGAAAATGCGTGTGTGTCGCTTGCCACGTTGCAATGTGTTGCTGACATTCAGTGTGTTGCTGCATGCGCTGTTGAATTCTACTATCCAAACCATGTTTTTGCAGTTGTAAGTCTTTTAACACCTGTTCTGCTTGATTAAGTACAGTTCGTTGTGTGCTAAGTGCAAGATTGAGTTGCTGTTGTTGCTGATCTAAAGCCTGCTGCCATTCTTGATAGGTCTGATATTCACATCCCGCATGAGTTCTTGTAAGCTGCTTAATTTGATCACGCAGCTCACTTCCTGCAGTTTTAATCTGCTGCAGTTGTAGGGTTTTCTCTGCATGTTGCTGTTGTAAAAATAGCAACTTTTCTTGCACTTGCTGCTGTTGTTGAGTCAGTTGTTCAATCGTTTTGCTCAGTTGAACTTGCTGCTGCTGCAAGTGATGACGTTGCTCTAACTGTTGTAAGGCATTTTGATAGTATTCAATCGGTTGATTGAGCCAAGCGTGTCTTTGTTCTGCATCTAAAAGCGACAAAATAGGCTGTAAACGCTGAGCGAGGTCTTGGCGTTGTTGAATAGCATATTTGAGTTGTTCTGCCTGCTGTGCAGCATTGCGCCATTGTTTCAGGGTATCGTTTGCTTGTTGAATACTCTGCTGCAAGTGTTGAGTGGATTGATGTGTTGTTGCCCAATGTTGCTGTACGTGTTCAATTTGCTTTGCAACAGGCAGCGCTGCATCCAAATCTAAAGATAAGGATGTTGCAAGCTGTTGCACCAATGTCTGTTGTTGTTCAAGTTGCTGTTGCAGTTCAAGACTGCGTTGTTGTTGTTGATGATAAGTTGCATCGTATTGACTGCGAGCACGCTCCAATTGTTGTAGCTGTTTTTGCGCATGCTCAAATTCAGTTTTGGCCTGCTGCAATTGCTGATCCTGCAATTGGTTTAAAGCGTCACTGAGTAAATTTTCATGCTGAATAAACGGATGTTCATGGCTGCCGCAGACCATACAGGCTTCATTCGGTTTTAATTGGGCACGTAAATCCTGCACACTTTGATGCTGCAATAAACGCTGCTGTTCAAAAATCTGCTGTAATTGTTGCAAGGCTTGTTCAGTAATTTGCACTTGCTGCTGTTGGGTTTGAATTTGAGTCTGTGTCTGCTGTTGCAGACTTAAAGTTTCTTGCTGACGCTGTTGTAACTGCTCAAATAGGGTGGTCTGTTGTTGCCATTGTTCAAGTGCCTGTTGCAAGCGCTCTAAAACATGCACACTCTTTAAAGCATGTTGTAATTGCTGTTGCTCTGCCGTGAGTTGCTGCTCAAGTTGTTCAGGATGTTGATATTGTTTTTCCCAAACCAACAGTTGTTGCTGTGTATGTTGTTGTTGCTCAATTAAAGTATCTAATGCAGATTGGAACAGCGTAGGGTTTTGCTGACGTAGCTGCTGTTCAAGCTGCAAATAATCTTGCAGACGTTGCAACGTAAGGGCTAAATTATCATCAAAATTTGCCCATGCCGCAGTCTGTTTGAATTGCTGTTGTAAATGTTGCTGTTGTTGTTGCTCGGTTGCAAGTTGAGTCGTCAGTTGCTTCAAATTATTTTGCACAGGCTGAATTTGCTGCTCTGCAAATAATTTTTGTGCAGCATCCAAAGCGGTATATTGTTGAAGTTTGCTAGAAATTTCATGTTGTAACTGTGCCGCAATTTCAAGTTGTGGTTTCAATTGTTCAACATGCTGCTGCCATGCCTGAAGGTCTTTTTCCGCTTGCTGTTGCTGACTAATCGCTTGCTGTTGTGCGTATTCCGCTTGTTGCAAGTTTGGTTCAAATTTCAAAAGCTGCTGATTCAGATTTTTTAGCTCGGTATCTGCTTGCTGACGCAAGACAAATTGCTCGCGGATGGTTTGAAATTCATCTAAATGTTTGAGCAATTGTTTTTGAGAGGCGAGTTTAAGATCGGCATCGACTTGAACATCATATATTTCTTTTTTAGCTTGGGTGCTGGCATAGAGTTCATGGCAATCTTTGTGCCATTTCACATCATTTTCATACAGTTTTTCGGTTTGGGTCAGCAAAGCTAATTGTTGACTTAGGTCATGTTGTTGGGTTTCTAAGTCTTTTAGTGTTTCATCGCTGAGGAGCACCACATGCCCCATGACATTTTCAAGATCTGTTCGCTTTTGTTTAATTTCACTAAATTTAACGGCTGCACGTTTACTGACTTCGGTAAAAATTTGCGAATTGGTTAAATATTCAAGTAAATCTGCCCGTTCATGGTCTTTGGCTTTTAAAAATGCCCCAACTTCCGATTGTGCCAATAATACTGCGCGTGTGAATTGCTCAAAACTAAGACCAATCAGTTGTTCTACAATCGGCGTAGCTTCAGAAATTTTTTGATTTAAAACCCGTTGTTCATCTAAGCAGGTGATGGCACGTTCAACTTTTAAGTTCCCATCCACTTTATTGTGCGCACGGCGAATTTGCCAACGTGCCGAATAGCGTTTTTGATCGAGCGCGATAAATTCAAGTTCTGCAAAGCCAGAAGTCGTACCACGACGTAAAATATGTTTAGAGTCTTTTAAGGAAATTTCTTTGCCTGCGGTATCGGTCAGACTGCCTGTAGCACCTCTCAAACGTGGAATTTCGTCATAAAGTGCCAAACACATGGCATCCAGCAAAGTCGATTTGCCTGCACCAGTTTTGCCCGTAATTGCAATTAAACCTGCCTGTGCCAGTGGCTCATCTTCAAAATTGATGACATGCGTGCCTGCCAAAGATGCCAAATTATTTAAACTTAAACGTAAAATTTTCATGGCAAATCCTTAAGCTTTATTCTGATCAAGTTCTTGTTGGGCTTCGGCCAAAAGCTGTAAAAAATCTTGGCTCACTTCTGGGTCAGGTTGATAGCCCATTTTTTCCCATAAATCTAAAAATAATTTTTCAGGCGTAGGCGGCTCTAAATCAATTTTTGATTGTTGCACGTTCGAGTTTTCACAGTTTTGAAAGCGTCGTGCAATGCGCAGTAAACGATAGCGGTTGGCAGGCAGTGCTTGTTCAATTTGTTGGCGTAAATCAATGGGTGGCGGGGCATCGCTGATATATTCAATTTCTAAAAAATGCCGTGCGCAAACTTCTGCAATTTCATCTTTTGGCAATTTATTCAGTTCGGTGATTAATTCAGAAAGTTCACAGCGAATCCGAAGCAGCTCTACCGTACGTGGAATAAGCAAGCTTTCATATTGGAAACGCTGTGCATCTGCCTGTAATGGATCAATCCTAACTTCAAGGACTTGGTGTTTATAATTCAGCTCGCTAAATGATAAAGGGATGGGTGAGCCGCTATAGCGAATGTGTGGCTGTCCGACCTGTTGCGGTTTGTGTAAGTGTCCGAGTGCGACATAGTCAATCACCTCATCAAACAGCGCAGTCGATAAGGCTTCTTCATTCCCCACTACAATTGGGCGTTCTGAGTCGGAAGTTTCGCCACCTTGCATGTGTGCATGTGACATTAAAATCAGGGCTTGATCGGGTTGTTTACGGGCTTTGGCTTCTGCAATCAGTTGTTGATGTAAGTAAGCAACCGCAGATTGATTGTCACTGCTATGTTCATTTAAACCTGTAATTTCTGCACTGCGTAAATAGGGCAGGGTCAGACACCATGCCACAATATTTTGCGCAGCGTCATAAATAGGCACTAGGAGTTTATCTAAATCTAATTTTTGCTCGGCTGTTTTACCAATCACGCCCACAGCTTTGGCGTTGAAGCGGTCTAAAAAGGGTTCAACTTGCTCAATGCGATACCCAGAGTCATGATTGCCTGCAATCATTAAGGTTTGCATGTGTGGAGCAAGCACATGCGCATCGGTAAGGAATTGATAGAGTTGTTTCTGAGCGCTCGAAGCAGGATTGACCACATCAAAAATATCGCCTGCTATGAGCAGGGCATTCGGCTGTTTGCTTTTAATTTGAGTTAAGAGCCAATTTAAAAATTCAGTATGTTCATATTCACGTTCATGGTGATGGAAAAATTGCCCCAAATGCCAATCAGACGTATGTAAAAAATGAACAGCCATGCGTGTTCCAATCTTGATGTTGAATTATGGGATAACTTAACATAACTGAGCGCAACACTGCGGCAAAAAACCAGTTTTCTGCTTTTAAAGCGACAATTTAGGTCGCAGAGATTTTAAAGAGAAGGGAAAGTAAAATCTGTCGTGATCTGTATAGAAAAATATAGAGAGTTAAAATACTGATGTTAGAAAGGCTAAAAAAAGACCTTAAAAAATAAAGACCGACGATTCGAGTGATGATGAAATCGTCGGTCAAAGAAAAACTTGCGATACAGTAAAGCTTTGGCTGCTGTTCAAAGCATGACTGTATGCGATTTATTGCTTTAGTCAGGTCACCGAAAATATTGTGGATGCCATACACATTAACGGTTGTTGTGACCTTGTAGCCTATATAACGTCAGGCTTTTGTATTCGGTTGACAATTTCATGAAAAAAAAATCAATTTTTTTTATACTAGGCTGAATCTTTTGTCTGAGTCATCTTTATGGTATCGCTAAGCCGTTATTTTATCTGGTTTTTCTTGTATTGCTTTGTGATGACCTGTATTTGTGGCGTATTGGCTGCATTATTACCTGCGGGTGTAGGCGGGATTTTAACTGCGGTGCCTTATTTGGTTGCCATGATTTTAGTGCTGTATAAGTTTTTAAAACAACAACGCCGTGCGCCGAATGACAAGGAACGCAAGACATTTACTTTAGGATTTAGCCTGATTTTTTGGGGCTATAACTTGGCGTTTTTATTATTAGGTTTGGCGATATTTTCTCGCCAAAACCCAAGCATTTGGCAAGATTTTTTACAGTATTTGCAACAGCCGCAATTTATGAGTGTGGTGGTGATCATGTTCTTGTTGATCGCAATTCCATTGTATCTGCTGACCTATTGGTTTTATGGTAAACAGGCACAGCGTATGGCAGTTAAAATGTTTGGCTGATAAAAGAAGTTGTTAATATCTGATTTTCTTCAAATATACATGATCAGTTATGTGATGATGATTTGCTTAGACTTGAACATTCAGTCTAAATCACGTATAGCTAAAACTATATTTTTCATCATGCTGAGATTGGAAGATGCATAAACCTTTGGTACTGGTAACAGGGGCAAGTGGTTTTATTGGTTCACAATTGTTGCCGTTTTTATTGCAACAGGATTATCGGGTGGTGGGGCTAACCCGACAGCCCAATCGAGTATCCAAACATCCACAATTACGCTGGATTCAGCAGTTAGATGAATTCGACACCGACCAAATTGATTATGTGATTAATTTGGCGGGAGAAAGTATTGGGCAGGGCAGATGGACAGCAGCACGCAAACAAAAATTGCTTGATAGTCGAGTTCAGACCACACTGCACTTATATCAATATCTTGAAAAGCGCCGTATTTTCCCCAAGTGTATTATTTCAGGCTCGGCAGTGGGGTATTACGGAATTGACCCGCAGGAACAATGGTCAGCAGTATGTACCGAACACAGTGCAGCACAAGATATTTTTATGTCGCAGTTGTGCCAGCAATGGGAACAGGCTGCGTTAAGCTTCAGCCAGCAAAATACTAAAATTATGCGCTTGGGCGTGGTGTTTGGGCGCGGTGGTGGCATTTTACCGCAAATGTTATTACCAATTCGTTTAAATGCCGTCGGGCGGATTGGGCATGGACGGCAGCCTGTTGCATGGGTGCATATACAAGATGTTTTACAGGCCATTCACTGGTTAATGACGCAACCTGTAGACGCCAAAATTTTGAATGTGGTTGCACCTGAAAAAACCAGTCAGCAAGACTTTGCCGAAACCGCAGCTCGGCTTTTAAAACGTCGTCCATTTTTGGTGTTACCTGCTTTTGTCTTGCGTTGGTTATTGGGCGAGCAATCGCAATTGGTGCTGAATGGGCAATATGTTAAACCACAAGCGTTAGAACAAGCAGGCTATTGCTTTCAATATCCAAAACTTGAACAGGCGCTAGCGGCTTGTCTGGGTGCATCATCCTCTACTTAAACAGAGGATGCTGCTGAGTGTTATGCACAGATTGAGGTGGGCTGTAACTGCTTTGGATCATAAGCGGCAGGATCAACAATCGTTTCTTGCCCAAGCATGAGCTGTCTTAATAACTGCGCTGAAGCAGTGCCCAGACATAAGCCATTACGGAAGTGTCCGAAATTCATCCATACATTATTTAGGCTTGGCACTTTGCCGATATACGGCACACCTGTAGGCGAGCCTGGACGTAAACCAGCCCATTGTTTCACAATGGGGAACTGTGCCAATTCAGGCACCATTTCAAAACAAGCTGTTAAAATATCTTGTTGGGTTTGCGGGTTTGGTGTGGTGTCAAAACCAACGTGACGCATACTGGAACCGCATAGCACATGGCCATCTTGACGTGGAATCAAGTACATCACCTTGTTCATGCACATGCTTGGCAACCATTGTGCAGGGGTTTTAAATAACACAATTTGCCCTTGTACAGGCTGTACAGGAATCTCTAAACCCAGTTGTGCCGCCCAGTGCTGTGACCATGCACCTGTCGCAAGCACGATATGATCTGCACGATGCAAGCGACCATCGGCAGATTGAATGGCTTGAATACGATCTTCAGTGATCTGAAATTGCTGAATTGGGCAGTGTTCAAAAAATCGCACGCGCGGATGTTGTTTCAAATATTGCGTGAGCGATTGTAATAAACGCGGATTGCGCACATTGGCAAGTTGTGAGAAATACAGGGCTTGTTTAAATTTGGGGTGGATATGCGGGTTAATTTGTTCGAGCTGTTCCCGATTCAGACATTCAGCTTGCTGCATCGGTTCATGATGACGTTCGGCATAATTTAAACCAATCTCAAAATCATCTTCATCAAAAATCAACATGCCTGTTTCATGGATTTCAAAATCAATGCCTGTAATAGGTTTGAGTTTTTCATTCCATGCTTGGTACTGCGGTTTGGCAAATTGGGCTAAGTCATTGACCGCTTGAGGATAACGCCACGGATACATGGGAGAAAGAATTCCACCACCTGCCCATGATGCCGCTTGTGCTGCTTGTTGTTGATCAAAAATACTGATAGAGCAGCCCTGCTCTACCAGTTCGAGTGCAGACAACAAACCGCTGATGCCTGCACCAATGATTGCGATGTGCATGAAAGTCGCCTGTTTATGCCATATCTTTAAGTTTGAGTGCTGCTTCTTCGGCAAAATATGTCCAAATACCATCTGCACCTGCACGGCGGCAACTCATGAGCGATTCAATAATCACACTGTCCGACAACCAGCCATTTTGAATCGCGGCAGCAAGCATGGCGTATTCACCACTCACTTGATAGACAAAGGTTGGCACACCAAAGTTATCTTTCACTTCACGTACAATGTCTAAATAAGGCATGCCTGGTTTTACAATCACCATGTCTGCACCTTCTTGAATATCCAGTGCAATTTCATGCAAGGCTTCGGCACGGTTGCCAATATCCATTTGATAATTGTATTTGTTGCCGCCTTTTAGGTTGCTGGCAGAACCGACTGCATCACGGAAAGGACCGTAAAAGCTAGAGGCATATTTGGCTGAATAAGCCATGATAGAGGTATAGATATGCCCGTTGCTTTCCAACGCCTGACGAATCGCACCAATACGGCCATCCATCATGTCACTTGGCGCAACCACATCTGCACCCGCTTCGGCATGGCTTAAAGCCTGTTTAATTAGACATTCAACCGTTTCATCATTCAGGACATAGCCTGTGTCATCAATAATGCCATCTTGACCATGAGTGGTGTACGGGTCGAGTGCGCCATCGGTAATAAGTACCATCTCTGGCAATTCTTTTTTCAGCAGGCGTAGTGTGTTTTGCACCAAGCCATCTTCACGCCATGCTGCTTCTGCGGTCAGGCTTTTATCTTCTTGTGGCGTGACTGGAAACAATGCCAGTTTAGACACGCCCAGCTGCATTAAACGCTCGGCTTTTTTGAGTAATAAGTCTGCCGATAAACGCTGAATATTCGGCATGCTTGGAATATCTTGGGTTTGATTTTGTCCCGGTAAAACAAATACAGGATAAATCAAGTGATCTGTGGTTAAGTGAGTTTCGCGAACCATGGCGCGTAATTGATCATTTTTACGGATACGACGCATACGAGTGGCAGGAAATGCAGGGCGATTGAACGTATAGGTCATAAAAATCTCACTGATCAGTATTAAACTAGACGACTATTGTAGCCCCTTAAATTTCATTTGGGCATACATTGGCTGTTTTTATTGTTGGTAAATTGAGTTGTTTGGACTTTTGGGCACGTTATGAGTAATGCAGAGAAAAATTGGACTGGGAATATACATTTAGGCGCGAAAGTCGATATTGATGTCGTGCTAAGACAATTGGTCAATGCATTTAATGGATCGCCATTTTTTCAACACAATGGCATGAGCATGCGTGTGGTAGATGGTCAAATTGAAGCTTATATTGAGATGCAACCGTATATGGTGGGCAACGTGGCTTTCCAAATTTTACATGGTGGTGTTGCTGCAACCATTTTGGACAGTGTGGGCGGTATTGTGGCAATGGGGGAGTTATATAAACGGACAGAACCTGACGATTTGCCCGATACCATTAAAAAAGTCACTCGGTTGGCTACCATAGATATGCGAGTGGATTATTTAGCACCGGGACGCGGCAAGTATTTTATTGCCCGTGCGGAAACTTTGCGTTTAGGGCGTAAAGGCTGCACCATGCGTATGACGATGGTCAATGATGAAGATAAACCAATTGCAACGGCAATTGCGTCTTATGCCTATTAAAATCTAAGGTAGGGCGCGAACAATTGTGTTTTGCATAATTGGATGACTGTTTATTTTTGATTAGTTTATTGTTTTAAACATATAAGGAGTTGAGTGATCATCTCCTTTTTTTGTGTGCATGAAGAGTTTTTTGAATTGTGACAGTTTGTAGCGACTTAAGTTTTCTTTAAGTTTAGATTTCTATCTTGAGCATTGAGTTATTTTCTATCCAATGTGATGCACATGATCAAATTTAATTTTGATGCTCAATCATCCAGTCAAACGCATTTTCTGGATGCGAATTTTCATCAGCAAAAAAATAAAAAACAATTCAACGGGTATGCATCTGTAGCGCAGCCGTATAAACCACAAACGAACCCAAAACAGTTGAACCTAGAACAGCCACATTTAGATGTATTACACAGCTATGCCTCGGTGATTCAAGCACACACAACAGCACAACATTTAAATGTGACAACTGTGACCCAAGATGCTAGCAAACAACGCTTGGCATTAGAGCATTTTATTCGAGATAAATACCAAAAAGTCCATCAGGCATCCATAAATACTTTTTCAGATACCTTGTTTGCAGGCTATGTAAACCACGACATGCAAGTGGTGATTGGCATGCAACCATTGGGCGCAAACCAAGCCTTTTTGGAACAGTATTTAGGTGCACCCATTGAAACCATTTTAACCCAATTGAGCCAAGTGCCTGTAACGCGCGCGCAGATTGTTGAAATTGGCAACTTGGCAGCGCAAGACATGAGCAAAGCCAAATTGATGGTGGCTTTTTTGGTCTTTCACTTATCGCAGAACAATGTGTCGTGGGCAGTTTGCACAGGAACAGCAGCAGTGCGCTATGTGTTACAGCAAATGGGTTTGCATTTTCAGGTACTAGAAAAAGCCAACCCCGAAGCCTTGGGCGATGCACAGCATCAATGGGGCAGTTATTACCAACAGAAGCCTTATGTACTGGCGATTGACGTTGCAGCAGCGTTGGCGGTCACGCAACAGCAATATTGTTTTTATGCCTAAGGTCATGCAGAAAGGCGGAAATTGAAAGATGAATGAGTTATTTGAAAACCTGAATCACTATGCCCAAACAGACCCTGAGCGTGAAGCAATTGTGACGGCACAAACCACACTGAGTTATGCCACATTACAGCAACGGGTTGAGTTGCTCAGTGCAGAATTGGCAACTTATCAAGTACAGCGTTTGGCGTTGTGGGGTGTGAATCAGGCCGATTGGATTGTGGTCGATTTAGCCGCACGTAAAGCTGCAATGACAGTCATTCCTGTGCCTTTATTTTTTACTGCTGCACAAGTGCAACATTTACTGCAAGACAGCCAAGCGGAGTTGCTGTGTATTTTGACGGATACTGCACAAAGCGATACTCCGTCCAATGTTAACTCGGCTATAGGAAATACTGCTATTCCAGAAGCTTTGTTGGAGATGATTGATGCAGTTCAGACACAGGTTTTGCCACCATCAGATTTATGTCAAGGGCAGTTGTTTCGTCTAAGCGTTGAAACAGCACAACCGCATTTATCCCCAAATTCTGCTGAGCAGCCTACAAAAATTACTTATACCTCGGGCAGTACGGGTACTCCCAAAGGTGTGTGTTTGGCAGAAGCCACCATTAATTCAATTACGTACTCTTTAAGTCAGGCATTGCAAAGCAGCCAGCTTGGGCGGCATTTGTGTCTAATTCCATTTGCAACATTGCTTGAAAATATCGCAGGCGTGTATGTGCCTTTTCACATGGGGCGTGCAGTGGTGGTGGCTGAAGTCAGTCAGTTTGGTTTGCTGTCCAACCATGAGTTTGATGTTTCACGCTTTGTCGATGCCGTGCAGCAATATCATATTGAAAGCGTGATTTTATTGCCACAAATGCTCAAAGCGATTGTGGAATATATCCATCAACACGGCGATTTGGGCTTGCGCACTTTGAAGTTTATTGCCGTGGGTGGTGGCAAGGTGTCTGCAGATTTACTCAAGCAGTGTCAGCAATTCAATTTACCTGTTTATGAAGGTTATGGTCTGTCTGAATGTGCATCGGTCGTGAGTTTAAACCTGCCTGAAGCTCGCAGAATTGGCAGTGTTGGCCGCGTATTACCGCATGTTCAAGTCGAAATTGCTGCCAATCAAGAAGTGGTGGTCAAGGGCAATGCCATGTTGGGATATATGCATGAACTTGGGCGTGAGCAGGATGCGGTATCCGCCGATATTCACACAGGTGATGCAGGTTATTTTGATGAAGATGGCTATTTATATATCACAGTGCGTATCAAGCAAATTATTGTCAGCAGTTTTGGGCGCAATATTTCACCAGAATGGGTTGAATCGAACAGTTTGAGTGAGCCTGAAATTCAACAGATTGCCGTGTTTGGTGAAGCGCAGCCGTCATTATCTGCAGTGATTTATGCCGAGGAACATCGTTCAGATGCGCAATTGGCAGCCGCGATTTATCGTGCCAATACCCGTATGCCTGATTATGCCCAAATTAAACACTGGTGCCGTGCTGAACAACCTTTTTCTTTAAATAATCAGATGTTAACCGATAACGGAAAATTGCGTAGAGCAGTCATTCAGCAACAGTATCAGACAGCTTTGGCACATCCTACAACGTATTTAATGGCTGATCTTGGAGATGTTTCACAGATAGACATCAACCTGTCAGTCATCAATAGAGATAGAGAGAAATCACATGAATATTGCACAACAGCAATTCAAACATTCCCCACAACAAATTAAACATCGTTTGGTGGAGCACGGTTGGGTTTTACTTAGAAATGAACATTATGATGTGAATGCGTTTAGTGGGCTGATGAGCAATATTTGCCAAAAGCTGACCTATGACCCTGCACGTGAAAATGTGACCCGACAATCGCAAAAAGTAGATGCAGGTACGCAGGCAATGGGACTGCATATAGAAAATGGTTCAACCCCAATGCCGCCTGATATTATTGCTTTTTTTAGTGAAAAAAGTGCTTCGCGTGGTTCGCAGACTACTTTATGTGATGGACATGAGGTATGGCAAAAACTGCCTGACACACTGAAGCAGAAATTTGCTGAACCGATGACCATCAGCCGTTACTTACCCAAAGCGATGTGGCAAAAGTATGTGGCGACAGCACTCAATATTGCCGATGCCGTACAGGTCGGGCAGCAGGAACTCGCTCATTTTATTGAGATGATTCCTAGACAACGGATTCGCCCTGCGCATGATGAAGGTGTGCAGTATGACTTGAACATGCCGATGATTCGCCATGACAATTTAAAAGCTGTGCCTGCCTTTGCCAATACCTTGTTGGGGCCTTCTTATAATTACGAAAAGCCGCGTTTTTACTTTGCCGATGGCAGCGAAATCCAAGCGGAATTATTGGAAGAGTTGGCAGAGCGATGCGAGCGTGAAACCTCAGAAATTGACTGGCAAGATGGTGATGTGGTGCTCATTGATAACAAGCGCTTTATGCATGGCAGACGTGAAATATTGGTGCCATTAGAAGATCGTAAACTCTATATTTGTATGGGCTTGGGACTGAATCTTGCATTTTTATAATTGAGTTGTATCGAATATCTTAAAATTGAGAGTATCTTTTATGTCAAATTTAACTGCGGTGATTTTCGGGGCAACAGGCGGGATTGGTCATGCGATTGCGCATCATTTTGCTGAAAAAGGCTTAAACTTAATTTTGGTTGGGCGTAAGCAAGACACCTTGCAACAACTAGAGCAAAGTCTGGCGCAGCAGTATCCTCAGTTGCAATTACACAGTCTGTGTTGTGATTTAATTGATGCCAGCAGTCGTCATGATTTTATTCAGGCACTTGCCGCATTAAAACAGCCGATTCATTACTATATTAACAATGCAGGCATGAATGATTTTCGTCTGTTTGCGCAGCAATCACAGGATACCATTGAGCAAATGATGTTGGTCAATGTGGCTTATCCGCTGCAACTGATTCAGGATGTGATTCCATATATGTCGGACAGTCAGCCGAGTCAGATCATCAATATTGGCTCGACTTTTGGCAGCATCGGCTATCCTGGCTATGTGAGTTATTGCGCCAGTAAGTTTGCCTTGCGTGGTGCAACTGAAGCGTTGGCGCGAGAGTATTGTCAGACTGCCATTCGTTTTAGATATTTCTCCCCACGCGCGACCAATACCAGTATGAATAATCCCGATGTGATTGAAATGAATATCAAAATGGGTACAAAAGTGGATGCACCTGAATTTGTGGCACAAGAACTGTATCAATTTTTACAAACAGACTGTCAATCCTATCAGGTCGGTTATCCTGAAAAAGTCTTTGTAAAACTTAATCAGTTGATGCCTAGCCGAGTCGCAGCTGCCATTCAAAAAGATTTAGACACCATTTATGAATATGCAGATCAAAGCAAAGCGTCCTTTATTCAGCAAACTTCCGCCTCATAAATGATATTTTTTTCGATAACGCCATAAGGTGGTTCGGCTAATGCCCAAGGCTTGTGCCACCAATTCAGTTTGCCCCTGATATTTTTCCAGTAAATCCTGCAGTGTGTCTTTATCTACTTTATTGTTGGTTTTGATGGGCAGCTCAATAGGTTGTGGCGTTGGGGGATCTGTGGCGAGTTTCAAACTAGCATGCACAATTTCATCGGGTAAATCGTGTTGATCAATTTCCGTTTTACCTGCTGACATGGTCAATGCATACAGCAAGGTATTCTTTAATTCACGCACGTTGCCCGGCCAGTCGTAATTGATTAATACCTTCAGTGCTTGCTCGGTCAAATGTGGCGTGACCTGAAACTGGGCTTGTTGTTGCAAAATAAATGCTGCAATTTTAGGGATATCTTGTTTACGTTCACGTAGTGGTGGCACAAAAATTGGAATCACCCGTAAACGATAAAGTAAATCTTGGCGAAATCTGCCTAAACGCGCTTCTTCACGTAAAGCGCGATGGGTTGCGGTAATAATTCTGACATTCGATTTAATCGCTTTTTCACCGCCCAAAGGGGTGAATTCGCCCGTTTCTAATACTCGCAATAATTTGGCTTGCAGTTCCAGTGGAATTTCTGCAATTTCATCTAAAAATAAAGTACCACCTGCAGCACGTTCAAACACACCTTTATGCTCACGAATTGCCCCTGTAAATGCACCTTTCACATGCCCAAACAATTCACTTTCTAAAATATTGGCATTTAAAGCCGCGCAGTTAATCGCAATAAAGACTTGTGCATGCCGTTGGCTGCGTGCATGTACTGCTTGCGCCACCAACTCTTTACCACTACCAGATTCACCACGCACCAAAACAGGAAACTCAGTAATCGCTACCCGTTCAATAATGGAATACATATGCTGCATTTGTGGCGAATCACTATGGAAAAACTCCGCCAAACTATTTTGTGCTTGGGCAGATGGGGTGAGTGTTTGTGATGACACTGTTGCAACGCTAGGCTGCAGAAAGAATAAACATCCTGTGAAATCGGCTGTATGGACACGAATATTTAAGCTGTGGTAGTGCCATGCCTTAGCACTATTCGGGAGTTGCAGCAGACCTGTCTGTGGTTGTGATGCTGATTGTGATTGTAGTTTTAATTTCAATAATTGATTTTTTAATGTTTTACCCGTAGCTGCAGAAACAGAAGCATCTTGTGCATATTCATAAATCCATGTTTGAGCAATGTCGTCATAAACATAGAGCAAACTGTCTGGACAAAGTTGTTGTAAATGAAACAAAAAGCTTTCAAGACTGGCTTGTTGTTCAAAGTCATGTATCGCATTCATGATGTTTCATCTTTTGTTTCATTATTGATTCAATTGAAACATAAAATGCAACAGATGTGAAACATGGAAGATGACCTAAATTAAATAATATTTCTTAATATATTGTATTTTATTAATATATTTAAAAGAGATTAAGTTGGCATTATATTTGCAAAATTAAGAATAACAAAATATAAAACTTGGTGTATATCTCATGATCTTTCATCAATTTTTTGAAGCTGACAGCTCGACCTATACTTACTTATTGGCATCTGAACAAACCCGTGAAGCGGTGCTGATTGACCCTGTAATTTCAGAGGTTGAGCAATATGCTGCTTTTCTAGAACAGCATGATTTGCAATTGGTGTATAGCTTAGATACGCACGTACACGCTGACCATATTACTGCTGCCAACGAACTCAGAACACGTTTTGGTTGTAAAACTGTATTACATCGTAATTCAGGTGTGGTGTGTGGCGATATTTTCATTACCGATGGCAGCGCCATTCGTGTGGGTGAATTATTGATTGAAGCACGTTATACCCCGGGTCATACCAACGCCTGTACCAGCTATGTGGTCAATGGCATGGTATTCACTGGCGATGCGTTGTTAATTGATGGTTGTGGTCGTACTGACTTTCAGGAAGGCAACCCAGCGACTTTATATGACAGCATTCATCTACAAATTTTTAGCTTGCCTGATGACACTTTGGTGTATCCAGGGCATGACTATAAAGGGCGTTTATCTTCTACCGTTGGGCAGGAAAAACGCAATAACTCGCGTTTAGGACAAGGACGTACCAAAGCGGAATTTATTACCCTCATGCAGAATTTAAACCTGCCTTATCCAAAACATATTGATGTGGCTTTGCCTGCCAACAAAGTTTGTGGCAAGTGATGTTTGCACAGCACAACATAGTGATGGAATAGGGGGAAATACGCATGTGGATGTTAATCCTAGAAGGCTTGGCGATTGGTACTTTGCTGGGTTTAACTGGGGCAGGGGGCGGTATTCTTGCCGTTCCTGCACTTATGGCAAGTCAGGGCTGGACTGTGGCGCAGGCTGCACCTGTCGGTTTATTGGCAGTCACTTTGGCGGCTTTGGTTGGCACAGTTGAAGGCTTGTTCAAACGTATTGTGCGTTATCGTGCTGCATTGTGGATTGCCTTAATCAGTATTCCATCTGCACGTTATGGGGTGCATTTGGCAGGTATTGTCCCGCCCATTTGGTTAACACTGGCGTTCAGTCTGGTCATGTTTATTGTGGCGTATCGTATTTTCTTTAATAAAGTCAACGACCAAATTAATCCACCGTGTAAGGTAAACCAAAACACAGGACGCTTAATTTGGAATGTTAAAACGGCGTCTTTGCTTGGTGGTGTTGGTGTAATTGCAGGCTTGCTGACGGGTTTGTTGGGTGTGGGCGGTGGTTTTATTATTGTGCCGTTATTGCGTAAATTTACCGATTTGGATATGCGCAGTATCGTCGCAACCTCTTTGATGATTATTTTCCTGATTGGTGGCGTGAGTATTTCAGCACACGTTTTAGATGGCTTTCAGTACCCAATGGCAGTCACCATCACCTTTGTTCTGGCGTGTATTGTCGGGATGTTACTTGGACGTACTTTGGTACATCGCATGAATAGCAATACTGTACAAAAGGTATTTGCTACAACAGTCATTGGTGTTGCGTTCTACCTCATTTATACAGCGATTATGGCTTAAGTCTAATATTTGGATACTATGTTTTTACTTTGAACTGCAGTATTGTGAATAGGTAACGTATTGTTAAGTGTAAGAAAAAGCACTAGACCTAGACCAAATTAAAGATTAGTTTAGCTGTATAAGATGACAAGGAGCCAAGAATGAAAAAACATTTATTTTGTGTGGGTGTCGAGTTCCGTAAAGCATCCGATGAAACAGGCTCTTATGCGTATTTGACCGCATATTTAGGCGCAGATGACTTACATGAAGCGATTGATCGCGTTCAGAAACAACTGGAGCAAGAAGGCAATAAAGTATTATTTGTGCGTGGTTGCTGGGTTGTCGATGCCGATTGTGATGATGGTTTCTGCCCAACCGAAGAAAGTAATGCTGCCTCTAAAGCAGACCTGCTGTTCAGTGATGAAATCTATTATGGCAAATTGCAGCAATGGTCAATCAACAATGGCTATGAATACTGAGTAAAATGTTGGCTGAGTAAGATGCCGATGGGTTCAGTTTACTGACCTGTGAATATTTAAAAAACCGCGTTTGAATGATTCAAGCGCGGTTTTTTTATTCTTCATCAACCAAATGAACAAGTACATATTTTTCAAACCAGATCGGAAACTCTCCTTTAAAATCTGGATTAATGATCAATGTATCTCCGTTAGTCACTTCACAGATATAAGAAGCCATATTCTTGGTCGCATTACTTGAGTTATCAAATAAATACGCTCGGTCAGATACTTCAATCGCATCAATCAACATGTGCATAGTGCGGAAATAGCGTTCACGGATTTTAATTTCTTCGACTGGATGACCACCATTTTTCACACGTTGTTTAACTCGGTCCACATTAATATCAGGGTCCTCAGTCGTCACAAAGTATAAATAGGTACGATAGCCTTGCGTTTTAGCATCTCGCAAAAACTCGATTTTACTCTCATGAGACATTACGGTTTCAAATGTAAATCCAACCTTAAGCGTAAGTAACTCTTTACGGATGACATCAAGAATTCGGGCTGCGAGGTAGGAATCAATCGTGTTCCCGCTTAAGTCGATTAAGCTTCCATCAATCACAGGATCTACTGAGAGGAGAGGACTTTTGCTTAGAGTACCATCTGCATTTTTTAGTGGTCGACTTGCTTGAGTAAGATAATCAACCAATATGTTTGCATTAATGCGTATATCAAATTGACTTAGATCAAGAATGGGTGTGGCTTTAAGATCGCGCTCAAGGTTGTCAGCATTCAAAAACAATTTAGATAAACGGCTATCTAAACCATTAATCATCGTACTTTTGCCCGATCCATTTGGACCCGCAAACATTCTGATTCGAGGTGTTTTTGGCAACATAAATTATTCTGCAGTAGCCTCTATGTTACGTTTTCTAATTTTAAAGGTTCTGCGACCATTAAACTGGCGGGCTAGATCAGGGTTCCGACCAGATAACTGTTTGATTAAAACTGGTTTGCCATTCGGGGTTTTGCTGACTAAGGCATCATTTTCCACATAAAGTACTCGATCACTGTGAGCTACTGCAATGAAGCGTTCACGCAAAACGTCAGCTGCAGCTGTAGCGATTTCACTTTCATTGGTTCGGTTTCTAGTTGACATATCTAAAACCTCTAGGTGATTAAGTTTCATGGTTAGCGCGTCAATTCTTGGATTAAGAATAAATTGCTCTATTTAATCAATATATGCGTATTTTGATTAAATTCCAAGAACAGTATGAAGCTAGTAAGTATTATATTTTTGCATTTCTGATGCTATCAGAATACCACATCAACCGTTTTTTAGCATTGTGTCGCATGTAACTTGAAATGCAGATATTTTATTGCTTTTGATATTGAGCTAAAACATCAGTTTCCAGCGCTGAAAACTTTAGAGCCTACTTAAAAGGACGTCCTTCGCCTTGTTCTTCATAAGTCACACCATCTCGAATGTGGTACAAGCGTTTAAAGGTAGGGATGATTTTATCGTCATGTGTGACTACAATAATTGCAGTTTGAAATTTTTCTGCCATTTCGTGTAATAAGCGAATCACGGTCATCGCGCGTACACTATCCAATGGTGCAGTGGGTTCATCGGCTAAAATCACAGGCGGTTGATTAATCAAACCACGTGCAATGGCGACACGCTGTTGTTCACCACCAGACAATTGCCCAGGCATGGCATGTACCCGATGCTGCACATCGAGCGCCGTTAAAATTTCCAATGCGCGGGCGCGGGCAATGTCATTGGCTACGCCTGCTAACATCGGCAGCAGCGCTACATTATCCAAAACATTTAAAAAAGGAATTAAGTACGGGGTTTGGAACATAAAACCAATTTTATCGCGGCGTAAGGCACTTAAGTCTTTGACTAACCAACGTTGATCAAAAATCACCTCATCGCCCAAAGTCATGCGTCCTTCGGTAGGATCAATCACGGCACCTAAACATTTGAGCAAGGTGCTTTTACCCGAACCTGAGGGGCCAATCAGCCCAACCACTTCACCGGGTGCAACCTGCATTTTGACATCTTTTAAGGCATAAAAGGCATTGTCACCTTGTCCAAAACGCTTTTTTAAACCTTCAATTAAAATGCCGTGTGTCATGCTATCCCCCAATTGCTTCGGCAGGGTCAATGCGCAGTGCCATCCGAATTGCAACCAAACTGGCTAACATGCAAATCAGCATCACCGCAATAAATCCAAAAATAGAATCTTGCGGAACCAATAAGACATATTTCGGGAAATATGGTGCGGCAAAGGTTGAACTGATTTTACCAACAGCAAACCCAATTAATCCAAGCGCGAGTGCTTGTTGCAAGATCATCCAAGCGATTGTGCGATTGCGTGTGCCAATTAATTTTAAGACCGCAATTTCACGAATTTTGTCCATAGTCAGGGTATAAATAATAAATGCCACAATCGCGGCGCTGACCAAGGCCAAAATCACCAAAAACATGGCAATTTGTTTGGCGGATGTGGCAATCATTTTGCTGATTAAAATGTGTTCCATCTGCGGGCGGGTATAGACTGTTAGTTGTTGCCAACGCTGAATATGTGCTGCTGTTTCTTCAGCTGAAGCACCTGCATTTAAACGGACTAAAATAGCATTCACATAACGGTTGCTGCTTTGTGCATTGAGTACGCTTTCAAGCAAGTCAGGATAAGCAGGGCGATTATAAATCGGGTTTTCTGCAGTTCGTCTACGGTCTTGTAAAATGGCAGCATTGTCCTTTTGGAATTGCGCTTGTTGTGCATCTTTCAGCGGAATAAAAATCATCGGATCACCACCCGAAGACACCATACGTCGGGTTAAACCCACCACGGTAAAGGTGTTACGACGGATTTTAATACGATCACCCAACTTTAATCCCGTACTAATGTCGGCTACAGCTTCATAGTGTCCACGAGTCAATTGACGTCCTGCCAACAAGTGTGGTGGCCAACCCAAGTTATTCCACGCATGTTCACCTGTTTGAATCCCGACCACCATCGAGCGAATATCTTTGTCTTGATGATGCACTTGCATGGTCAAATAAGTAATATTTGAAGCATGCGCCACCCCAGGCATATTCATCACACTACGATATAAATCATCACGTACACTTGAAGGTTCTGCATAAGGACCAAGCGTATCTTGCTGTACAACCCATAGGTCAGCACCACTGTTATTCAGCAGGGCTTTGGCATCATCTACCATGCCGCGATACACACCAGCCATAATTAAGGTCACACCAATCAGCAAGCCGAGTCCAAAGCCAGTAAATACAAATTTACCCCATGAATGGAAAATATCACGACCTGCTAGACTAATCATTTAGCTGCTCCTGCAAGTTGCTTCACAACCCGTAAACGGTTTTTGGCATGCAGTGGTTTTTCGCTATACAGTACCACTTGATCATTTTCAGATAAGCCTGCGAGCACTTGCACATCGCCCGCTAAATTTGAACGTCCCAATTGAACTTCAACAAATTGTGGTTTTTCTGCTGCAACTTTCCACACCCCCACTTGGTTATCGATACGGTGAACTGCCGCATTGGGAATGGTTAAACTGCGTGCCAATGGTGCGAGGCTGATGGTGACTTCTGCTAACTCACCCAAAGGCGGAAGAGGCGTTGGTGGTTGATTAAAAACCACCTTGGCTAAAATTTCTTCGGTAATGGCATCGGCACGGGGTTCTACCCATAACACATGACCTGCCAAAGCATTATTTTGCCGTGAACGTAAATGAATTTGAGCAGGTAAACCTGCAGCTAAACCAATCGCACTGGATTGATCGAAACGGGCATTCATCCAAATGGAGTTAGGATCGACAATTTCTAGTACTGTTTGACCTGCCACGACTGTTGAACCCGGTTCTGCATAACGTGCAGTGACGACACCTGCGGCTGTGGCCACTAAATTTAAATTATCGCGCTGTGCTTGTAAGGTGTTTAAGTCTGCGCGTGCTTTATTGAGTTCTTGTTGCATCGCGCTGAGTGCCGCCGTTGCCAAATCGAGCTCTTGTTGTTTAATGGCTAAAGATTCTTGGCTGGTGGCATTGATTTTGGCCAGTTGTTGATAACGCTTGACTTGTTGCTGCGCAAAATTTTGACGGATTTGAGTGTCTTGTTGCTGAGCGGTAATTTTTTGGATTATCGCACGTTGAGCCAATAAACGATCTTCCAAATCGACAGGATCCATTTCGCCTAACAGTTGTCCTGCTTGTACGTTATCGCCAATATCTACTTTTAAGTTTTTTAAGCGACCTGCTGCAGTTGGGCCAATTTTATAGTTATAACGCGCTTCAACGGTAGCTATGCCAAACAGGCTAGGTTGAATGGATTGATATTTGGCTTGCGTGAGGGTGACGTTGACAGGGGCAAATGGGCCTGTGCGTAAGACTACGTAAATTAACAATAAAACCAAAGCTACAATGACCACAATCACGGAAATCGTTCGCTTGCCTAAGGGAAATACCTGCATGTGTACTCCGCATAATTTTTTATCAATTAAGGAGAATATAATCTATTTTGTTATTGTGCGGGAGAGTTATTCGGTTTGGGGGATGAAAGCGAAAAATGTTTGGAGATGAATAAACCGTCCAATAAAAAGGCTTAAATCCTAAAAGTGGATTTGAACCTGTATTGTGCAAAAGTGAGCAATCCTGATCATTTTTCGTGAAGTTTTACCTCAATTTGATAGTCGTCTTGGGTCACTTTAATTTTATGGTCTTTATATTTACGTTTGCTTGGCGAGAGTGCAGAGCTAGTCACTGCCTTATGGAAATCACTATCTGACATGAAAAAATAATAAGCCTTATAGCCCAATAATATTTTCTCAATTTTATTGCCTTTAGTCTGAGCATCACTGATCAATGAATTTAGATACTTTAAGCTGATGTTTGCTGACATTCCTGAACCTTAAAATATAAAGTTGAAATTTCTAAGAATTTATAAGCAACAAACATTACAAATTTATGACAAGGGTTGTTTGAGAGATGTACTTCGCTTCAGGTCATTATAGATCTAAAAGTTGTGGGTCAAATTGACGCAATTTTGACCCAATTTATTCAAATTTGGGTCAATTTGTTCTGGATAGCATTGGACGCAAAACCCATAGAAAAAGCCTTAAACACTGATGTTTAAGGCTTTTTTAGTCATATTTAGTTATGTAACTTCATATGAATTTAAGAATTTGGTGGAGGTGGCGGGAGTTGAACCCGCGTCCGCCAACACTACACTCGAGAATACTACATGCTTAGATATCGTCTATTGTTTTAACACTCTAAGACCCGACGAACAGGGTTTAAAGTGCGATCCTCTAAGTTTGGTATAAAGTCCCGAGGCTCAACTCTATACGGACTTGTGTGCGTGCGCTTCAGTCGGGTTCACTGACCACAAGTATTCAGTGAAGCGGACAAGCGGCCCTTAGGCAGCTAGAGCGTAAGATTCGTCGTTTGCGACTATTTTAATGCAAATTTGATTTACGAGAGAAAATGCGCTCTCGGCATGCATCTATGAGCTTCATCATCAGCGTCGAAGCCAATAACACCCCCATATCACAGCGCAATCATAGCATAGCTGGCAAAAATTACGATGTATTTTCTGCACAATTACACATTTCGATGCGCTTAGTTACATAATTGCGCTAATATTTTATTTTTCAAGTCAAACACAATAAAAAATATGAGTTATTTACTAGCACTCGATCAAGGCACAACCTCTAGTCGCGCTATCATCTTCAATGAACACGGACAAGTTCAGGCAACGGCACAACGAGAAACCCATATTCAGACCCCACATTCAGGTTGGGTGGAGCAAGATGCTCAAGAAATCTGGTCAAATCAAATTGCTGTGGTGCAACAGGCTCTGGCGACTGCAGGTATTTTGGCTAAAGACATTCGCGCAATTGGTGTGACCAATCAACGTGAAACCACAGTGGTGTGGGATAAATGCACAGGCAAACCATTAGCGCCTGCAATAATTTGGCAAGATCGTCGTGCGGCTGATTGGTGTCATCACTTGATTCAAAATAATCAGATGCAATTGATTCAGGAAAAAACAGGTCTGCGTATAGATCCGTATTTTAGTGCAGGCAAACTGGTGTGGCTGCTTGAGCATGTCGATGGATTAAAAGCATTGGCACAGCAGGGGCATGTGGCTTTTGGCACCATCGACAGTTGGTTAATCTGGAATTTGACCCAAGGCGCAGAGCATGTCATTGAAGCGAGTAATGCTTCAAGAACGATGTTGATGAATTTACATCACCAAACTTGGGATGAAGAATTGCTGGAATTATTTCAAATTCCCGCATCAGTTTTACCTAAAATTATTGCATCCGACAGCTATATTGCAGATACCGCAACGGGTTTATTGGGGGCGAATATCCCAATTACAGGTATTTTAGGCGATCAGCAGGCGGCGTTGTTTGGGCAATCGTGCTTTGAAGTTGGTACAGCAAAAAATACCTACGGCACAGGCTGTTTTATGTTGTTTAATACAGGCAATCAGGTGCAATTTAGCCAAAATAAGTTACTCACTACTTTGGCGTGGCAATGTCAAAATCAAACCCATTTTGCCCTTGAAGGCAGTGTTTTTATGGCAGGTGCTGTAGTGCAATGGCTGCGCGATGGTTTGGGTATTATCCAAAAAAGCAGCGATGTGGAACAACTTGCCAATAGTGTAACTTCTAGCGATGGTGTAGTGCTAGTTCCTGCATTTACAGGGCTTGGTGCGCCACATTGGGACAGTGAAGCGCGAGCGCTTTTATGTGGAATGTCACGTGGCACCAACAAGGCACATATTGCCCGTGCTGCCTTGGAATCCATTGCATTTCAGGTGTCGGATGTACTCACTGCGATGCAATCCGATTTAGATCATCCACTGAAAGAGCTTCGAGTCGATGGTGGTGCTAGTCAAAATGATATGTTGATGCAATTCCAAGCCGATATTTTAAATGTGCCTGTGTTACGTCCTAAAATGTTGGAATCAACCGCTTGGGGAGCAGCAGCTATGGCAGGTTTAAAGGCGGGTGTATTTTCTGACTTATCTGAAATTTCAGCATCTTGGCAGTTAGATCGGGTATTTGAACCCCAAATGAATGAAGCAGAGCGTGCAGAACATTTAGCGCGTTGGCAACAAGCCTTAAAACGTGCTAAGTCAGACTTATAATCAGCGCTATTTCTAAAATAACGCTAAGTTGAAATAAATCTTTAAACCACAAGCCTCATCAGCAAAACTTTTGAGGCTTGTAGCTGTTTTTTCGTTACTTTGATCTTTTAGATTACGCCTTACATTGCCTCACGTTGAGCTTCATCTTCTAGATAACTTTCCAAAGAATCATCTAGTGCATAAAGCCATGGTGTGTGATGCGGTTTAGCCATTTTTCCTGTCATCACTGAGCGATAAACTTTATCTCTAAAGCCCATAATATTTTCTTTTTTATGCTTTTTCCATTGCATGAAAATATCGTGTACTGCATCAATATTGAAAGATGGATAGTCGGTCTGCGCAATCAGGCGTTTGATGTAATCCCCTTGAAAACGTGCAGATTGTTCATCGCTCATTAAGCGTTGTTCTTTTTCATGCAAGGTTTGGGTATGGCTTTGCATTTCGTCTATGCTTGGCAACGCAATTTTGCCCAAAATCACATCACGGACAAACCATGCCTGCGCATCGAACATATTGAAGGTGTACCATTGATCTTGCATGCCTAAATAGAACAAACGAGGATTCTTTTCCCAAACCACACCTTGATATAAACCTAGTGGATAAAGGCAGTTATGCGTTCTGAGGCGCAAGCCATCTTCAATAAACGGGAAGTGGTGTAAATAGCCCGTACATAAAATAATGGCATCAATTTTGGCCGATGTTCCATCACCAAAATAAGCAGTATTTTCATCTACACGCAGTAATTGTGGTTTTTCAGACCAGTTTTTGGGCCACTTAAAGCCCATGGCTTTACTGCGATAGCAACTGTAAATTTGTTTGGCGCCGTATTTATAACATTGCGAACCAATGTCTTCGGCAGAGTAGCTGCTGCCCACCAACAGCACTGATTTACCTTTAAATTCCAGTGCATCACGGAAATCATGCGCGTGTAAAATACGACCATGGAATTGATCAAAGCCTTCATAAACAGGGACACGCGGGGTAGAAAAGTGCCCAGAGGCCACCACAACATAATCAAACTGTTCTGAATAATGACGTTGCTGTGCGTAATCTTCGACATCAACCGTAAATTTTTGCGTCGCATCATCATAATGAATATGCTGAACGGCGGTATTAAAGCGGACTAAGTCTTTCACCTGTGCTTTTTCTGCACGACCTTGAATATAATCCCACAACACTGCGCGTGGCGGATAAGACGCGATTGGTTTTTTGAAGTGTTCATCAAAAGTATAATCGGCAAATTCTAGCGCTTCTTTAGGGCCATTTGACCATAAATAACGGTACATACTGCCGTGGACAGGTTCGCCATGTTCATCTATACCTGTGCGCCAAGTATAGTTCCAGAGTCCACCCCAATCATTTTGTTTTTCGAAACATACAATTTCAGGAACTTGTAGACCTTTGGCCTTTGCTGACTGAAACGCTCTTAATTGGGCCATGCCGCTTGGGCCAGCGCCAATAATTGCAATTCGATCCATTGCTATCTCCATTAGTTTTTGAGTTCTTAATTACTTCTCCAATTTTGAGTGACACAATTCAGGATTTTAAATATCCGCATTATAAAAATAAGCAAATACAATCCTAAATTTAGAGATCAAGTAGATCTTGTCAAAATAGGATGTGAATTAAAAAAATAGAAAAAATAAAACACACTAAAGACAGTAAAAATTGCTTAAGCAACTCATCTTTATAAAAAAATGTGTTTTACAAGAAGCATGATCTTATCATAATTTTTGATTAATTTTGGTTTTGCTTAGTTGTAAAAGTGAATTTAAAGTCATTGCTGTTGTTGTTTTGGTTTGATCAATTGGTATATTTTATTGATTTTTATAGAGAAAATAA
The DNA here is from genome assembly GCF_051948795.1 of Acinetobacter sp. Lyrl_1. Lineage (NCBI taxonomy): Bacteria > Pseudomonadati > Pseudomonadota > Gammaproteobacteria > Moraxellales > Moraxellaceae > Acinetobacter > Acinetobacter sp. Lyrl_1. Next base: position 158,622 of record NZ_JAYJLK010000001.1, on the reverse strand, counting down.
GATGAAAATTTAAAGCTAATTTTTATCTCATTTTGCCCAATATAAAGGTGATTTTGATGAGATTGTTGCAAAATCTACAATGATATACAGAGGATTGAAAACTGAATCTTAGGCAACATTTTCAGAGAGCCATACCCGAAGTGGACTTCTGAAAAATTAAAAGGATGCTGTGATTGATAGGTGTAATGAAAGTTTAGTTTTTATAAGCCATGAAAGCAGTAGCGTATTTATCAAGCTTTATCTAATGATTGAATGTGCTTTGCGTACATTCAATCATTAAAGTTTGTGGCGACTCAGTAATTAAAGTTTACGCCACACCTTATTTTCATCTTCTAAAGAGACAGTAAAGTTAAATTCGTTGTCTACGGTAACCAAGTAGGAGTTAGGATTAACCAATAAAACTTTTAAAATTGTACCTTGCTCGAATTCAATTGGTGCGCAGTTTTCTTTACGTAGAACAATAGGTTCAAGTAGCTCAATAGCAATGTTTTCTGTTGGAGATTCCATACCGCACCCTAAATGAGTTATTTTTAATCAACTGTATTATATAGTAAATTGATGAATAATCTACACAAAATCGTAAATTTGTGTCGGGTTTAAATATTTTGTACTTGAATTGTTGGTCAAAAAATCGCAATAAATTTGCCCAATACTTCATAATTTGACATTTTAAAAATATAAGAAATTGAAATTTGATGTAATTTCTTAGATGAATGGCAAATGAACAGCGCAGTAAAATATAGCCGATTGATGAAATTTACAGTTTTCAGTATAAAAATAAAATTATTGCTGAAAAAACAGCGTATAAAGTATAAAAGTTAAAGTATCCATTCACGCTTTTTTAAGTGGTGAAGGCACTGGGTTTTACATTCCAAATTAAAAAATAAAGGCATTTTGTCTGCATGTTTAAGTCATTTTTTCCAAATCCAAAATGGTTTTTTATTTCACTGTTGCTCTGGTTTAGCATCAACCTCGCCTTATGGTATTCGGGCGGTAGTGCATGGGGAAGTTGGATCGGCTTTCCTGAAGGATATGCAGAGGCCGAATTACCCATCGGTGTTAGCCGTTTTTGGTCACCTGCTTTTTTATGGTTTTATCTGTGGTTTTTTGTGGCAACGACGCTGTTTGCTATTTTCTGGAAAATTAAAGCAAATCATCCATGGCAGCGCTGGTCTGTATGGGGTTCAGCCTTTATTTTGTTCAATATTTGGTTTGGCGTTCAAGTCAATGTGGTGGTGAATGCTTGGTACAACCCATTCTATGATCTGATTCAAAAAATGCTGAGCAGTGGCGGGGGCGATGTCAATGAACTCTATGCAGGTGTTTTGACCTTTTTGTATGTGGCGATGGTGGCTGTGACCTTAATGGTCTTTAATCTATTTTTTGTCAGTCACTATGTATTCCGTTGGCGTACAGCCATGAATAATTTTTACACGGCACACTGGGAAAAATTACGTCATATTGAAGGGGCATCACAACGTATTCAAGAAGACACCATGCGTTTTGCTAGAACCATGGAAACTTTAGGAGTCAATCTGGTAGAAGCCTTTATGACTTTATTGGCCTTTTTACCTGTTTTATTCAGCTTGTCTGTGCATGTCAAAGCATTGCCTATAGTGGGGGAAATTCCTTATGCGCTGGTTTGGGCTGCAGTGGGGTGGGCGGTATTTGGTACATTGGTGTTAATTGTGGTGGGTGCGAAGTTACCAGGTCTGGAATTTAATAACCAGAAAGTTGAGGCGGCTTATCGTAAAGAATTGGTTTATGGTGAAGATCATGCCGAACGTGCTGACCCACTCAGTTTAAAAGAATTGTTTAGCAAAGTACGTTTTAACTATTTCCGTTTATATTTCCACTATGCCTATTTTAACATGGTACGCATTTGGTACATGCAATTGGACAATATTTACGGTTTATTTGTGTTATTCCCAAGTATTGCCGCAGGTGCAATTACTTTAGGTTTGATGATGCAAATTTCCAACGTATTTGGCAAAGTACGTGAATCATTTCAGTATCTGATTGCATCTTGGCCAACAATTATTGAGCTTTTATCTATCTATAAGCGTTTAAAGGCTTTTGAGTCGACCTTAGATCAATAATGATGTAGCTCTAGACATGTTCAGATAAGCCGCAGAAATGCTGCGAACTTATCTGAACAAATGTATAAAAATAATACAGGTGTTGCTGCACAAAATTATAAAAAATTGTGATGGACTATATTTTTTGCTCAAAATATTCAACTTGGCTCAATTTAATTCAAGATTAATCGACCATAAAAACAATGTGTTGGATTTGTTATTTTCAGCCAATTCATATATTTTCATTCATATAAAAACAATTGAGAATTGAGACGTGACCTGCAAAAAAATACTTTTGATGGGTGGGATTGGCAGCCTCTTATTTGGTTGCACAACAGTTGATCAATTTAGCCCAAATTCGGTTAAGCATTTTGCATCTCCCCAAGAACTGATTGTTCAGAAAAATTTAAATCAGCCCAGTGGTGCTGCCAAAGAATATGTCTACTATTGGGGACCACAGCGCAAAGATCAGCCTGCTGAATCTATGATTCCACGTAAATATATGGGCAGCTATTGTCAGTCACAAAATGGACGCTTAACGCTGGCCTATAAAAGCTCAATGAGTTTAGTCAAAAATGCGTGGTCTAAAAAATTACTCAATACTTATCGAGATGTAAAACAGGGGATTGGGGCATACCGCTGTGTAGGTAATCAGGGCGAAAGTTGGATTGTATCTATTGAACCTGTGGCAGAGCGCCAGTTGGAACAGCGTGGTGAAGCGCGAGTAGTGAGTTTGGTCACTAAAATAATGTCTGAAGATGAAGCACGACGTTTTTACCGCGCGGTTTCTACACCTGCAAAGGCTGCACCTAAAGCAGCTCAAAGTAATCCAAAAACAACAAATGCAACCAAAGTTGCTGAAATGAAAGAAAAACCTGAAGAGAAAAAAGAGCCTGTAGTTGCGCCAGTAAAAACAGCTCCACCACGCGTGGTTGAGACACCACAACAGCAACAGACACGTTTATATGTGGCGGCACGTCGTGATTTAAACAGTGGGCGTAATCAAATTAATGCCTGTAATAATGCGCAACGTGCTTATAACTATGGCAAGTTACAGGGCGCAGAGGGTACGCGTATTTATACAGAATCTGGCATGTTGGTGGCACGTTGTTTAACCAGTGTGTCGAGTTATCGCAGTCGTTTTCCAAACGCAGAAGTGCAAGCCAAGCGCATTTTGCAGAATTTAGCCAAAAATTATAATCATGCAGGCGCAAAAAATATGTTAAATCAAATGAAATAACCAACTCCTAGCTTTATAAGCTGGGTTTTCAAATGAATTGAGTCATTTAAAAGAAAGCAAAATGAAAAAAGAAAACACAGATCAGCGTGTAGATACGGGGACTTATTTTTCACGCATGCTGTTGAATGAGATGGTCGATGAAATTACGGTGGATTTAAGCGCGACACCGTATTTTTTTAATGAACGGGGCAAGCCACATTTCACCGCACTGAATAAAAGAATTCAGAGAACTTTGCTTAAGAGAGAAGCTGTGACAGCAGCTGATTTAAGTTGTTTAGCACCCATTCGGGTTCGAGCAAAAAATCAGAAAAAAACCAAATGGGGGGTGATCACAGAACTTGATTTTCCTGAGGTTACACAATCAATTGTTTATCAACCTTTCAAAATCACACCAGAATTGGCAGCAGCTTTTGGTATGCATTTGATTGGACAAGGCAAAAGTATCAAGATTGAAAATCAGTACGACATCGTCAGTTATTGTGAATACAAATACGGAAAATTTGCAGCCTATGCCAATCCATATTTAGACACAGCACCTTCAGGGCAAGATCGGACTTTATTTCCTACAATTTGCACAGATTTAGAAGGGCATAATTTTCCGCATTTGTTTGTCTCTTGCGACCCTTATTTGGACTTGGTGATTTCTGTTGGGATATATGACAGCAAACAACAAACTTTAGTTGTGGCAGATTTATGGATTCCAGCAGGCTATGCGGTCTATATTCCGCCACAAAAAATTGATGATACGACTGAAAAAATATATCTGCATAACAACCGAAATAGTGCAAATGCCTGTTGGGGCAGCAATGTCATGCATGAGCAGATTAAGACACATACTTTGCTTGATACACAAGGCCGTATTCATTGGTTTTGGAATCGACTATCGACGGAGCATCCACAGTTATGAAGTTAAAACATTTGCTGCATAGCACAATTAAAATTTCAGGATTCAGCGCATTGGCTTTATTTAGTTTTAATGTTTCTGCCAAAAGCCAGAAACAAGCCACTGCGCATGATTATGTGACAGAGCGTTATTATTTGGGGCTAGATTCTAATCGTGCTATAGAGGAAAAGATGACTCGAGCCAGACTCAGGGGCGATGAGCGCGAACAAATCCGTATTTTGTGTGTAGATGTTCGTAAGTACTATCAAGATGTTATTGCTTTAAACCAAGCCAATCGACATTTTAATCCAAAGAAAATTGATGCTGAAACCAAAGAATATCGTGTACTACTCAAGGGTTTAGATAAGGAAAATGTTTGTAAAGACCTCGGTTTTTAATAGAAGGTTTGTTGGTAATTTTAATATTCGATTGAGGGTGTGATATTTCCTCTCGCTGTGGGAATGGGAGATAAAATTAAATAAGATTTGGATATAACTTCTCAAATTCTTTATTCACTGCTTCGCCACGTAATAAATAGCCTTTAGGTTGGATATAGCTATAAATTTCCCGAGTAGGTTGTTCATGCCAACCAATATTGAAAGCACATAGTTTTGGGAAAAATTGCAGATGGTTATAGTTATAATTGATAGAAGCTTATTAATGTAAATAAGCTTCTATTAAATAGAGTTACTTCGATGCTGGAGATGTTAAACAATTCTTCTGTACAGCCATCTTTTGCACAGCTTCGTATTCTCCTTTCAATCTTGAGAACTCTGCTTCCTGAGCTTTATTTCCTCCAATAAAGAAGAGTGCTGGCCAAAAAAGTACTAATCCTGCACCTGTTACCCATTTGTCACGTGTTGCACGAGAATCTACTGAACCGCCAATTTCAGCTACTCTGTTTTGAATGTTGCTAGCCTCTTGTCCTAGCTGATCACAGCTATATTGCTGATACTGTAATGGTGATACGTATGATGCTGTAAGGTTCTTGGATGAAGTAGCACATCCTGTGAATACAACGCAACTCAATATCAGGCTTATTGCTCTTTTCATTTTGTTATCCCCCTCATTTTATCTGTGATAGCACAAGATTTAAATATAAAAAACCCCGCATTAAGCGAGGTTTTTATAACATAAAATCAATTAATTATCGAATAAATTATCCAATCAATTTCTTCATTAATTCATTCACTTGAGCAGGGTTGGCTTTACCCTTAGATGCTTTCATCACTTGACCGACTAAACCGTTGAAGGCTTTGTCTTTACCAGACTTATATTCTTCAACCATTTTTTCGTTGGCAGCAAGCACTTCCTTAATAATTGCTTCAATCGCACCTGTATCAGTTTCCTGTTTCAAGCCTTTTTCCGCAATAATTTCGTCTGCAGTTTTGCCTTCATCCCACATAAAGCCGAACACTTGTTTTGCAATCTTACCGCTAATGGTGTTGTCTACAATACGTGCGATCATACCGCCAAGTTTTTCCGCAGATACAGGTGAGTCTGCCAAATCTAAACCTGCTTTATTGAGTGCACCTGAGAATTCACCCATCACCCAGTTTGCTGCAATTTTACCGTGTGCCGCACCACCTGCTGCAGCAACCACAGCTTCGTAAAATTCAGACATTTCACGAGTAAGCGTTAAAACGTGAGCATCGTATTCAGTCACAGCAAAGTCTGCTACAAAACGTGCACGACGTGCCGCAGGCAATTCAGGCATAGTGGCTTTAATTGCTTCAATTTGCGCATCTGGAATAACCACAGGCAACAAATCTGGATCAGGGAAGTAGCGGTAATCGTTCGCTTCTTCCTTCGAACGCATTGAACGCGTTTCCATCTTCACAGGGTCAAACAAACGTGTTTCCTGATCAATGGTGCCATCCCATTCCAAGATTTCCATTTGACGTTCAATTTCAACATTGATTGCCTGTTCAATGAAACGGAATGAGTTCAGGTTTTTCAATTCACAACGTGTACCGAAAGGTTGTCCCGGACGGCGTAATGACACGTTACAGTCGGCACGGAATGAACCTTCAGCCATGTTACCGTCAGAAATACCTAACCAACGTACCAGTGTATGAATCGCTTTAATATAAGCTACGGCTTCTTCAACCGAACGCATATCTGGTTCAGATACGATTTCCAATAAAGGTGTGCCTGCACGGTTTAAGTCAATACCTGACATGCCTTCAAATTGGTCGTGAATCGATTTACCTGCATCTTCCTCAAGGTGTGCACGGGTTACGCCAATGCGTTTGGTTGTGCCATCTTCAAGTTGGATGTCGATATGACCCAAGCCTACAATCGGGTTATCCATCTGGCTGATCTGGTAGCCTTTTGGAGAATCCGGGTAGAAGTAGTTTTTACGTGCAAATACAGAGGCTTGGTCGATGTAGGCATCAATACCCAAGCCAAAACGGATTGCCAAATCCACCACTTCTTTATTCAACACAGGCAAGACGCCCGGCATAGCTAAATCAACAAGGCTGGCTTGCGTATTTGGGTCTTGACCAAATTCGGTTGATGAGCCCGAGAAAATTTTAGAATTGGTTGCAAGCTGAGTGTGAATCTCAATACCAATTACGACTTCCCAGCCATCAATCAGGTTTGATTTGGGTTTAGCAGTATTCTTCGCCATTATGCGTTCTCCTCAGCAATTGCAGCGCGTTGAGTATGCCAATCGGTCGCTTGTTGATACTGATGTACCACAGATAACAGTTGTGATTCAGACCAGTAATTGCCAATCAATTGTAAACCTACAGGCAAGTGATCTTGGTCAAAACCAACAGGCGCACTAATTGCAGGTAAGCCCGCTAAGTTCACCGCGATGGTGTAAATATCACCCAAATACATTTCAACAGGGTCTAAAGACGCGCCAATTTTGTAGGCAGTTGTTGGTGCAGTTGGTGCTGCAATCACATCGACCTGTTCAAAGGCTTTTAAGAAGTCTTGCTGAATTAAACGACGGACTTTTTGTGCTTTCACGTAGTAAGCATCGTAATAACCCGCAGAAAGAGCATACGTACCAATCAAGATACGACGTTGCACTTCTGCACCAAAACCTTCAGAACGCGAGCGTTTGTAGAGGTCTAAAATATCTTGAGGATTTTCTGCACGGTAGCCATAACGCACACCATCGTAACGAGAAAGGTTAGATGATGCTTCTGCAGGGGCAATCAGATAGTAAGTTGGCACGTAGCTTTCAGTCATGTTGAGATCAATCTCAACCAATACTGCGCCCAATTCTTCTAATTTTTTTAGTGATTCTTCAACACGTGCTTTCACCGCAGCATCTAAACCAGCCACATTGAAGTATTGTTTCGGAATACCAATGCGTAAGCCTTTGAGCGTTGTTGCATTCAGGTTCGCCACATAATCTTCAACCGCTTTATCCATAGAGGTTGAGTCTTTGGCGTCATGACCTGCCATTACATTCATTAAATATGCGCAGTCTTCTGCAGAGCGTGCCATTGGGCCTGCCTGATCTAAAGATGATGCATAAGCGATGATGCCGTAACGTGAAACACGTCCGTAAGTTGGTTTGAGACCAGTCAAACCACAGAAAGACGCAGGCTGACGGATTGAACCACCTGTATCTGTACCTGTAGCAAATGGTGCAAGGTCAGCCGCCACGACAGCAGCAGAACCACCTGACGAACCACCCGGTACATGGTCAAGTGCCCATGGGTTTTTGGTCGCGCCATAGAACGAACTTTCAGAGGTTGAACCCATTGCGAATTCGTCCATGTTCACTTTACCCAAAGTGACCAAACCTGCATTTTTACCTTGTGCCACCACAGTTGCGTCATAAGGCGAGATAAAATTGTCCAGCATTTTTGAACCCGCAGAGGTTTTAATGCCTTGGGTACAAAAAATATCTTTATGTGCAACAGGAATACCTGTCAGTGCTGTCGCTTGACCCGCCTGACGTAATGCATCGGCTGCATCCGCCTGTGCCAGTGCTACTTCATTGGTCACGGTGACATAAGAGCGCACTTGCGGATCAATTTTGGCAATACGTTTTAAATAATGTTCTGTTAGTTCGCGAGAGGAGAATTTGGCTGCCGCTAAACCCTCAGAGATTTCACGAATCGATAAGCGATGTAAATCTGTCATGAGAAAAATTCTTTTACCTTTTTATGAAGTCAAAATGTAACAGCCGAATAAATTATTCAATCACACGTGGAACAAGGTACAAGCCATCCTGAACTGCAGGGGCAACAGCTTGATATTGCTCACGATGATTCTGTTCGGTTACGACGTCTTCACGTAATGGTTGAGGGTGGTCAAATGGGCTTTTTAAAGGCTCAACGTCATCGGTATTTATGCCTTTTAAGCTTTCCATCATGCCTAAAATTTTATTTAGACTTTGAGCATACTCAGCAGATTGCGTATCATTGAGTTTAAGACGAGCAAGATGGGCAATTGCTGAAACTGTTTGTGCATTTAAATCTGCAGAATGCTGAGCATCCGAGGTAGACATAACATCACCTAAAATCAGTATTAATAAAAAATTTCAAAATATCGTGCGTTATAATAAGCGATTGACTTGTTCAACGCACCACATTTAGTTAAAGTTGCCAACTTGCGTCCACATAAAGTTTAATCGAGAACGACTCCGTGATTCTAAAACGACTAATTGGCTTGTTTTCGCCAGACCTAGCCATTGATTTAGGTACAGCAAATACACTTATTTATGCGCCAGGACGAGGCATTATATTAAATGAACCGACAGTTGTGGCAATTCGTCACAGCGGTTCACAGAAAATTGTTGCCGCAGTCGGTCTTGATGCCAAACAAATGTTGGGTCGTACCCCTGCAAACATTTCTGCAATTCGCCCAATGAAAGATGGTGTCATCGCTGATTTTGAAGTGACTGAAACCATGCTGAACCAATTTATTGGCAAAGTGCATGAAAAACGTTTATTCCCACCTGCACCGCGTGTAGTGGTGTGTGTACCATGCAAATCTACTTTGGTAGAGCGCCGTGCGATTCGTGAAGCCGTGTTTAACGCAGGCGCACGTGATGTACGTTTAATTGAAGAGCCAATGGCAGCAGCAATTGGCGCAGGTATGCCAGTCGAGCAAGCCTGTGGTTCAATGGTGGTAGATGTTGGCGGTGGCACGACAGAAATCGCGATTATTTCATTACAAGGTTGTGTTTATTCAGATTCATTGCGTATTGGTGGTGATGTATTTGATGAGCAAATCATTAACTACGTGCGTAAGGCACATGGTTGTGTGATTGGTGAAACCACAGCAGAAACTATTAAGAAAGAAGTTGGCATGGCATTGCCAGATGAAGGTGCTAAACCACTGGAAATTGAAGTACGTGGTCGTAACTTGGCAGAAGGTGTGCCACGTGCCATTACTGTAACTTCTGATGAAATTACCCAAGCTATTTCTGATCCGTTACAAAGCATTGTATCGGCAGTAAAATCTGCACTGGAACAAACTCCACCAGAACTTTCTTCCGATATTGCAGAGCGTGGAATTGTGCTCACCGGTGGAGGTGCGTTATTGCGTAACCTAGACAAGCTTTTGGCACAAGAAACAGGCTTGCCTGTGGTAGTTGCAGAAGAACCATTAACTTGCGTTACCCGCGGTGGCGGCAAGGTCTTGGAATTCTTTGATAATCCAAACCACGATATGTTATTTGTTGGCTAATACATAGGATTCGGCGGTGCAAACAAATCTGTTTTCCAGACAACCGCCATCTTTTCGCTCTTTTATAATTGCGGTCATTACTTGCTTGGTCATCCTGTTCTTTAACTGGCGTGTCCCGCATGTAATTCAACCTGCACGTGATGTTTTGTATGCGGCATATAATCCAATTTATGCCTTTGCAAGCTATCCTGTATTGTCGCGAGAATGGCTAAGTCAACAAAGTAAGTCTGAAGCTCAATTGCGTCGTGAAAATACCGCGATGCAGGCAGAGCTATTACAGGCTCAAGTCCGTTTGCAAAAATTATCTGAACTCTCTGCAGAAAATACTCGCCTGCGCGGTCTACTCGATACGCCTTTAATTATTGATGGACGCATGGAAATTGCCGAAGTGATTGGTACCGATGCCGATCCTTTGCGTCATATTATTGTGATTAACCGTGGTTCACAAAATCAGCTCAAAGTCGGGCAAACCGTTTTGGATGATAAAGGCATTATGGGGCAGATCATTGCGGTGTATCCACACAGTAGCCGTGTCATGTTGCTTTCTGACAAAGAACACTCGCTTTCAGTGCGTTTGGAACATACAGGCATGCGCGCAATTGTGTCAGGTACGGGCGATTTGGGACGTTTGAAAATGGAATATGTACCGACCAGTGCCAATATTCAGGTTGGAGAAAAAGTCTATAGCTCTGGCTTGGGCGAGCATTTCCCTGCAGGGTATTTGGTTGGAAGCATTGCCAAAATCAGCCGACATAATTCTGGTGAGTTTGCGCAAATTGATGTGATGCCTGCAGCACAATTGGCGGGTGGTCATCATGTGGTGGTGCTGTTCTCAGAATCTTTAGCGAAGGAGCAGCCAAATGCCAATCGCTAAAATTGGACAAACCCGACTTGGACAAAACAAGAATAAAGATCCACTATTTCCGATTATTTTTTCAGTAATCGCTGCATCCGTACTCATGGTGTATCCGCTGTCTTATACAGGCTCGGGTTGGCGACCATTGTTTATGTTGATGGTGACCTTGTTTTGGGTGCTTGGGCAACCAACATGGTGTGGCATCTGGTTTGCCTTTGGTACAGGCTTGTTTGCAGACTTGCTCCTCGATGCACCTTTGGGCATGAATGCCTTGAGTTTTGTGGTGATTACTTTTGTGGCACGTTTCCTGACTCGTGAACGCCGTATTATGACGTTTGCAAATTTATGGGTCATCAGTGCAATCGCAATTTTGGCACACCTCGCCCTGATTTGGGTGATGCAAGTCATGGGTGGGATTCAGTTCCCATTTGCGCGTCATTGGCAACCTTTGCTGAGTAGTATTTTACTCTGGCCTGTGCTGTATTATTTCTTGCGAAAATGGCGCATTTAATTCTTGCTTCAAGTTCACCGCGTCGTCGGGAACTCCTACAACAGCTTGGACTGGAATTTGAAATTTACAGTCCAAATATCGATGAATCTATTTTAGCGGGCGAAGACGTTGCTACGTATGTTGAACGTTTGGCGTGTGCCAAAGCAGATGCCGTTTTGCAGCTATTTCCTGATGCTATGGTAATCGCTGCCGATACCAGTCTAGGCGTAGATGGGCAGATTTTGGGCAAGCCAGAATCCAAAGCAAATGCCTTTGCCATTTGGTCACAACTTTCTGGTCGAAAACATGATGTTTTTTCAGGGGTTTGTGTGCGTACAAAACAGAAAAAATCCAGTATAGTGGTACGTACACAGGTTGAATTTCAATCGCTTAGCCTAGATGATATGGAAAGCTACTGGGCAACAGGTGAGCCGATTGGAAAAGCGGGTGCTTATGCGATTCAGGGCATCGCAGCACGTTATATTCCGCGTATTGAGGGCAGTTATAGCAATGTTGTCGGCCTGCCACTCTATGAAACCGTACAGTTATTACAGACAGTTAAGGCACTAAATTAACTGCTGCACAAAAATTTTTATAATGTTTTGAGTTTTATTATGTCTGACGAGTTGTTGATTAACGTCACACCGATGGAGTGTCGGGTGGCGTTAATTCAAAACGGCACGGTCAATGAACTATTCGTTGAGCGTACAGCCAAGCGTGGTTTGGTGGGCAATATTTATAAAGGCAAAGTGGTGCGCGTGCTGCCAGGCATGCAAGCCGCTTTTGTCGATATTGGTTTATCGCGTACTGCTTTTTTGCATATCAATGACATGATTTGGCCGCGCAGCCAACCTACACCGAATGTCTTTGAATTATTGCAGCCTGGGCAAATTCTAACCGTGCAAGTGATGAAAGATATGCTCGGTACTAAAGGCGCACGACTGAGCACTGATCTTTCCATTCCTTCGCGTTATTTGGTTCTAATGCCGTATGGCAGTCATATTGGCGTATCACAACGCATTGAATCGAGTGAAGAACGTGAGCGTCTACGCGGGATCATTGAAACCATTCAGGCTGAGCATAAATTACCAGGCTCAGTGATTGTACGCACAGCAGCCGAAGGCGTCGATGAAGCGGCCTTAGTGCAAGATATGTGTTACTTGGCAAAATTGTGGGAATACATTCAGCGTAAACAAAAAAGCATTGCTGTGCCTTCTTTGATTTTTGAAGAGTTGCCGTTACCGCAACGCGTAATTCGTGATTTGGCGAATGATAACACCGCCAAAATTTATGTCGATTCACGTGAAATTCACGCCAAATTAAAAGAATTTGTGGATGAGTTTGTGCCCAATATGCACAATCGCCTGATTCATTACCCTGGTGAGCGGCCACTGTTCGATTTATACAATGTCGAAGAAGATATTCAAAAGGCATTGCAAACCCGTGTGGCATTAAAGTCGGGCGGTTATCTGATGATTGATCAGACTGAAGCCATGACTACCATTGATGTGAATACAGGCTCTTATGTCGGTGGGCGGACTTTAGAAGACACCGTATTTAAAACCAATATGGAAGCGACACAGGTCATTGCCCGCCAGTTACGTTTGCGTAATTTGGGTGGCATCATCATTATCGACTTCATTGATATGCAAGAAGTACAGCATCGTGATGAAGTCTTGAGTCAGTTTGAGCGTATGCTTGAACGAGATCATGCCAAGACCAAAATTACCCAAGTGTCTGAACTGGGCTTGGTCGAGATGACCCGTAAACGTACCCGTGAATCTTTAGAACATTTACTTTGTGAAGCCTGTCCAACTTGTCAGGGACGGGGATATGTCAAAACAGCAGAGTCAGTATGTTACGAAATTTTTCGAGAAATTTTAAGATACGCACGCGCATTTGAATCACAACGTGGCTTTACTGTCGTTGCGCACCCATCGGTGATTGACCGATTGTTAACTGCCGAAGCGCCAGCAGTGGCGGATTTAGAGCACTTTGTCAGCCGTGTGATTAAATTTCAGGTGGAAAATTTATATACGCAAGAGCAATACGATATCATTTTGAGCTGAAATTGTAACAGGATATCGCTAAACAGTTGTTACATCTGAAATTTTACTTTTTTGAGTGAATTCTCAATACTAAGCATACAGAGTAGCCAAAGCCGAACATCTCCCTCGGTTTAGCAAATGAGGTATGTCATGGGTATGAGTAAAGTTGTGATTCAAAAGAGTTTAAAAGTATTAGATCGTAAAGTGACACATAACGGTTATATTGTCGATGAGCAAGGTAAAGAAACTCAAATTACCACTGCAATGGTTAGCGCAGTTTGTCAGCAATTATTAAAACAGTGTCGTACTATTCAAAAATAAGGGGCAGCAATTGCCCCTTAATTGATTCTATTGAATTATTTTTCTGATGGATTGACGTATCAATCCACGATTTTATTGACCCCTTCAGGCGCATCAATAATCTGTTCAAAGCGCTGAATTTCATCTTCTAAGTGTTGCAATAAGTTTTGCATTTTCGGTAAGGCATGACGACAAGCAGTTAAACCAACTTCTAATTTGTCTAAATAGCTGGTCATGGTAATGTTTAAAGCTTGTCCATCTAACACGATTGAAGCAGGGTATAGTGCATCTAGCTTTGCACCATTCCAATACAAAGGTTCACGTGGGCCAGGTACATTGGAAATCACCAAGTTAAAGGCCTGACGCTTTGGCATAATGCCTGACAAAATATTTAAACCAGCAGCGCCGTAAACAAAAGCACTATAGTTCATAATTTGATTGGCATTCATGCGCTTAAAACGCTGCTTGGCATTTTGTACACTGCGGCGCACAATTTTTAAACGTTCAAGCGGATCTTCTTTGTGCGTACCTAAGTTGGCTAAAATCATGGTGATTCGATTGGATACTTCAGAATCGTCATCACGAATAGAGGCAGGCACCATTGCAATAAGAGGTTTTTTAGGTAATGCATATTGGCTGAGTAAGTACTCACGCAATGCGCCTGAGCAAATTGCCAGCACCACATCATTAATGGTTACGCCTAAAGCTTTGGCAATACGGTGCAAACGTGCAAACTCAAAAGATTGAGCGGCAAAACGACGTGAGGCGCTCACACGTTGGTTTAAGATGGTGCTTGGTGCTTGGAAGCTGGAGACATAATCAGGATTACGTCCCATATCTTTGGCAACAGTTTGTGATACTTCATAAACTGCGCGAGGGGTTGCTTCAAACTGACCTTTAACTCCACCAAAAATTTTCTTTAAACGGCTGACTTTCGGTTCTTTCAGGCGTTTAGCACGCGGACCTTCCACACACCAAGGCGGTACAATTCTTTTTGCATTTTCGTCATGCGAAAGGGATTTTTCCACCAAACGCATGCCTGCAATGCCATCTACCATGGCATGATGAATTTTAAAGAACATTGCAAAACGATTATCTTCAATGCCTTCAATAATATGGCAAGTCCATAAAGGTTTGGCACGATCAATCAGTGAACTGTGTTCTTGTGAAATATAAGTTAATAATTCACGAATACGGCCTGGTTTTGGCAAGGCAATATGACGGAAGTGATGATCGAGATCGAACTCTTCATCTTCATCCCAAAACAGACCATTGAGCTTATTGTTAAATGGTGCAATAGGCATCGACTTTGAATTGCGAATATCGGCAACCAAGTCTTGAATAAAAGTGGCTGGTGCATGTTCTGGAATTTGGAATAAGAATAATCCGCCCACATGCATGGGCTGTTGACGTTTTTCGAGTGATAGGAAAATAAAATCAATAGGGTGTAATGGACGCATATTGTGGATTGCCTCACTGCAATTTCTACGCTTGTTCTTATCTGAACAAGGTTTTTAGAGTTATATAAGATTTAATTCAGTATATCTTTTTTATCAAACAAATATAGTGATTTTTGCGCCATCGCAAGTCAATAAAAATCACAGTAAAACTGTGATTTTTATTGTAGTAATAGATGTATTATTTTAAATTTCCAGCATGTAGACCGCATTCTTTGTGCGTTGCTTCTTCCCACCACCAACGACCTTCACGTTCATGTTGATTTGGCAACACAGGGCGGGTGCAAGGTTCACAGCCAATTGAAATAAAACCTTTTTCATGCAAACGATTGTATGGAATTTCCATCATGCGAATATAATTCCACACGTCACTGCTTGACCAGTTTGCCAGTGGATTGTATTTGATTAATTGCTTGTTAGGACCTGAAAATCCTGCATCTGCTTGTACGACAGGAATATCTTGGCGTGTACCCGGACTTTGGTCTTTACGTTGTCCTGTAATCCAGCCATCTAGTGTTGCCAGCTTTTTGCGTAAAGGCTGAACTTTACGAATTCCGCAACATTCCTGATGTCCATCTTCAAAAAAGCTAAATAAGCCTTTTTCTTGTACCAATTGTTGGACTGTTTCGGTTTCAGGAAAGCAAATTTCGATCTCAATATTATAATATTTGCGTACAGTTTCTAAAAATTGATAGGTTTCAGGATGCAAACGTCCTGTATCTAAACTAAATACACGAAATGGCAAACCTAAATTGGATGCCATATCAATCAGCACCACATCCTCTGCACCTGAAAATGAAATCGCGACTTCGCCTTGCTGACTTAAGGCAAGTTTTAAAATGTCGCTCGGTGATTTATCGGCATATTCAGTCGCGAGTGCATCAACAATATCTATGGTGGGAATGGTGTGCATAAGTCTTCCTGCAGTCGGCTTGAGGGCTAATCTTTGTTCTTGAGCGGATTATTTTAATGGAATTCCTAAAAAGGTCTTATCACTAAAAAATAAATGCTTATGAATGAAATAGATTTAAAAAAGAACAAGGCAAATAGCAAATCTTCGGCTATGATAGGGAAAAACTTTTACAGGTATTTTGGGAGAACCCATGGAAATCGTATGTCTTGATCTTGAAGGTGTGTTAGTTCCAGAAATTTGGATTAACTTTGCTAAAAAAACTGGCATTAAAGAACTTGAAGCAACTACACGTGATATTCCTGACTACGATGTGTTGATGACTCAGCGTTTAAATATTCTAAAACAGCATGGCTTGGGTTTGAATGATATTCAAGCGGTGATTGCGGATATGGGGCCATTCCCTGGCGCGAAAGAGTTTGTCGAGTGGGTGAGCACACACTTCCAATTGATTATTCTTTCAGATACGTTCTATGAATTTGCACATCCGTTGATGAAGCAATTGGGTTGGCCAACAATTTTCTGTCATAAATTAGAAACAGATGAAAATGGCATGATTACAGCATATAAATTGCGTCAACCCGACCAAAAGCGCCAGGCGGTTAAAGCCTTACACGGTTTAAATTTCCGCGTAATTGCTGCAGGCGATTCATATAATGATACAACGATGCTAGGTGAAGCGGACAAAGGCTTCTTATTTGATGCACCTGATAATGTGATTGCAGAATTCCCACAATTCCCTGCAATTCATGGTTATGCAGCATTAAAAGAAGCAATTCGTGGTGCTTCGGTACGAGATATTCCTGCTTAATCTGAAGCTGAATACAATAAAGGGCATCATTTGATGCCCTTTGTTTTTATGCGATATTAACAGTGCATTGATTTAGAAGCGGTAGCCAATATTTAATCCATATGCAACAGCGTAATTATTTTCAAACTTGCCTGCTTCCGTGTGTGCACCTGTGACGGCATCAGCATCACCTAACCAGAAGTATTTAAATCCTGCACCAATGAAATAATTTTCGGTAGGTGAGTAGCGAACACCTGTACCCACACTCCAGTAGCCTTCAGTTGGACCTAAGGTCGTAACAGGGTTGCCGGCACCAGAATCCCAGCCTACAGATACATTACCACCCCAACGATCATTGAACTTACGTCCTACACCAACAGTTGCAGAAATTTGGTCATCTTTATAGTCAATAAGGTTAAATCCATTGGGTTTGGTGGGTACATAACCAGCTTGGCCTAATATTTGAGTAAGCTTGCCAAATTTGTATGGTTGTACTTTAAAATTTGACCAGTCCACCCAGCGAAGGTTTGCAAATGCAACGGTGTTCGCCATAATTCCCGTTTGGAAATCTAGATTGACAGATTGTGGTGTTGTTAGTTGTGTTTTACCTGTAGTAGAACTAATTTGCGTCATAGTTGCATCTAGTGTAGGGATTTGGGTAAATCCTATTGCACCAAAGTTTTCATAAGCAGTCATTTCATGCTCAATTTCAGAGCGGTAAGTAACAGAAGCTTTAAGTGCGATTTCAGGGATTTGATACGCAACACCCGCTAACCAACCCACAGACTCATCTTCACCTGTTTTAAAATCATAACCATTAAAGGCTGAATATGCAGTACCACGTAAAATAACAGTACCATCTACTGTCTGATATACAGCACCAGCATATAGATTCCAATTTTCATTAGGTTGATAACCAACTAACAGATTTAAATTTTGGGTATCAACCACAACAGAAGTACTGCCTTGAAATGGTACAGGCCTACTTTCAACAAAATTATTGTTCCCAAAATATTCAGCATCGGCGCCAAAAGGTTGATCGTAAATTAAGCCAATCGACACTTTGTTAGTTGCTTGAACTTTTAATGCAGCGTGTGGGAAGTAATAATCACCTGCCATGTCATCTGCTTGGTGTTTATCTTTGTCTTGACCAGATACATTTGGATCTAAAATAGAAATACCTGCTTCTGCATAATTACCCGGTTGTAAAAATGCAGCAATAGATTGACCAGAACGGTCTAAACCAGCAGCAAGCGTAGGTGTAAGTGGGAGAGTGCTAAGTAAAATAGCCGAATAAATATTATTGAGCTTCATAGTCGTTCCCTGATGCTTTATGTAACAAAAAGTGCAGGAAAAGTAACATATTTGAAAAAAGAGTAAATGCTCAACTTGGCAGAATAAATGAACTGAATAAGTTATAAATAGCAGTTGATTAGAGTAAAAGTACTATTTTTATGTCTTAAGTAAATGAATTTTATTAAATAATTTTTTAGGTTAATATTTGGGGAAATATGTGTTTAATTGTTTTAAATTTAAACATTAGGTTGGCACTTGTATAAAAACGAAGAGTTTTAAGTGTAAAAAACCACCCCCGAAGGGTGGCTGTTTTAGAAAATATTGAATTAGAAGCGGTAACCGATTTTTAAACCGTATGCCCATGCATCGTTATCTTCAAACTCTGCAACATAATCAGAACCGCCTGCTTGAGCACCAGTTTGGGCTTTTGCATCACCTAACATGAAGTATTTTACACCACCTGCAATAAAGTAGTTTGGAGCAGGTGAGTATTGAACCCCTAGACCAACGTTCCAATAACCTTCAGTAGGACCAAGAGTTGATACAGGGTTACCTGCGCCAGAGTCCCATCCTACAGATACGTTACCAGCCCATTGGTCATTTAGTTTGCGACCAACACCTACAGTTGCAGAGATTTGGTCATCCTCATACTCAACCAAGTTAAAGCCATTAGGACGATTAACAGCTGGCAATGGACCAACAGCCTCACTTACGAGACCAAATTTATGTGGGCGGATAGAGAACTTAGACCACTCTACCCAACGTAAGTTTGCAAATGCCACAGTATTTGCCATAATTCCAGTTTGGAAATCTAAATTTACAGACTGTGGTGTGGTAATTGTGGTTTTACCTTCTGAAGTTGCGATAACACCTGCTGCTGCTGCACCATTGGGCAGTAATGCTAATGCCCCAAGCGTTGGTAGTGTTTCTCGCACATTAACATCGTGATCAATTTCTGAACGATATGTCAAAGATGCTTTTAAGGCAATTTCAGGAATTTGGTATGAAACACCAGCTAACCAGCCCATTGCACTATCTTCAGGGATTGATGCATCATAACCATTGAATAGGCTATATGCTTGTCCACGAAGTGCTACATTACCTTTAATGGTTTGGTAAACGGCACCACCATAAATATTCCAATTTTCAGTAGGTTGGAAACCAGCAATAAAAGAAAGGTTTTGTGTATCAACTTCTACGCTAGTATTTCCTGTTCCTAATAGGCCATTTACGTTAGCCAAACCAGCATCAACTGCTTGAGTCACCGCATTTTGAACATTTTGAGTGATTGCAGCTGTAACGCCATTTTCAATCGTTGTCATCGCAGCAGTATTACTACGAATTACAGACTCTGCAATTGCTTGAGTAGGGGCAGCACCACTTGCAACAAGTCCAGCAGCTTGGGCAGAAACAGTACTATCTATGCCTGCTTGTAGATTTTGAGCTAATGCTCCAGGAAGATTGGCAGCAACTTGTGTATCAATGGTGGTTTGACGAATCCCAGCCAAAGCTTCAGGCGCTAGAATTGTATTGGTCGCATCTGAAACGAAAACATTGCTACCAGTATATGCAGCATCAGCACCGTATGGTTGATCGTATAAAATACCAAATGAGAAGTTTTTTGTTGGTTGAAGTTTTAGGGCTGCGCTAGGGAAATAATAATCGCCCGCCATATCACCAATTTGACGATTTGTTGTGCTTGAGCCAGCTTCCTGTCCAGATACATCTGGGTCTAATACAGAAATACCTGCTTCAAAGTAGTTACCCGGTTGTAAGAACGCAGCCATAGATTGACCAGAACGATCTAGAGCTGCAGCAAAAGCACCTGTCATTGGTACAGTTGCTAAAATCATTGCTGTGCTTAGTGCTTTTAATTTCATTATACATTTCCCTTGGGCTATAAAGTCTTTTATGACAGTTTTTGTTGATGCTTTAAGCTTTCATTTAGGATGATTTCGACTTGTGCAAACCGAGACCATTTGTTACTCCATGTGACAAAAATATCACAATTAAAATAAGAGTAAATGCTCTAGAAAAAACTCATCAGTATAAAAAACACGCTGAATAGAGTATTTGTTCTAATTGGTTTGGGATTTTGGCTTGTTAGTGATTGAAATTAAATAATAAAATTTAAAAATCAATCTCTTGTTTAAATGTTTTTAATTGGTTAAAAAAAATACTTTTTATCGAATTTCATTTTGTTGTAAGGCATATTTTGCAACAAAATGGGGTGCATTAACGTGTGGTTTTTCCAAGCTTTGCCAAAAGAATGACAGGAATCAGCCCAACCAATACAATTAATAAAGCTGCTACGGCACCATCTTCATAAGTGCCCCTAGAGGCTTCTGCATATAGCTGAGTAGCGAGTGTTTCCATATTTAAGGGACGGAGCAACAAAGTGGCAGGTAGCTCTTTCATGCAATCTACAAAAATTAATAAAGCTGCAGAAATAATAGCAGGGCGTAATAATGGCAGGTGTACACGCCACAACAGTGCAAAGTTGTTTTGCCCTAAATTGCGTGCAGCATCATCAAAAACACCATGAATACGGTTATAGCCTGACTCAATGCCGCCCACCGAAATAGCTAAAAAACGCACAGCATAAGCATAAATAAGGGTAAAACTAGTACCGAGAAATAATAAACCTGTGTGTATCCCTAATTTAAATTCTAAAAAGTCGGCAATGGCATGATCAATTTTGCCCAAAGCCAACATGAGACCAATGGCTAAAACAGTTCCTGGAATGGCATAACCTAAGCTAGAAATGCGGCTAAACCAGTTGTGTTTGCTAAAACGTGCAGCACTGACAATAAAGAAGCCAATCAAAATGGTGACGATGGTGGCAATACTGGCAAGCATCAGTGTGTTGATGGATGCTTGGATCAGATAATCTGAGAACCCTGCATATTGAATACGTTTATAGGATTCGACCAATAAATGACTGGTTGGAATTAAAAAGCCAATACAGACAGGAATTAAACCTAAACCCAATAATACAAGTGCTTTAGTACCTTTGACCGATTGTGCAGGCATTAAACGGCTGCGTTGAGCCGAGTTCATATAGCGCTGTTTACGTCGACCTAAACGCTCTACTAACACCAATAAGGTAATAATCATCAACATGAAAATGGCAATTTGTGCGGCGCTGGCTAAATCGGACTGATTGGTCCAGGTTGAATAAATCGACAAAGTTAAGGTTTTAATGCCTAAAAATTCTGTTGCACCAATATCATTAATGGTTTCCATTAAAACTAGACTAGTACCCACAGCAATTGCAGGACGTGCTAATGGAATCGCAACACGTAAAAACACTTGATCGGGTTTTAATCCTAATGTACGTGCAACCTCAATTAAACTGGCCGATTGCATCAGAAACATTGCACGTGTACTTAAATACACATACGGATACAGCACAAAGCTAAGCAAGAAGATGCCGCCCCAAACGGTACGAATATTGGGAAACCAAAACTGTTGTAATTCTAAATTAAACCCATCCCGCA
This sequence comes from Acinetobacter sp. Lyrl_1, assembly GCF_051948795.1. Taxonomy (NCBI): domain Bacteria; kingdom Pseudomonadati; phylum Pseudomonadota; class Gammaproteobacteria; order Moraxellales; family Moraxellaceae; genus Acinetobacter; species Acinetobacter sp. Lyrl_1. The sequence continues at coordinate 137,110 of NZ_JAYJLK010000001.1, read as the reverse complement.
GGATACTTTGCACAGGACCAATAGGATGTAAAATGTCGATATAACTATACGCAATAATATAAGTTGGTACGGCTAAAGGCAGCAGTAAGGCCCAATCTAAAAATGCACGACCTCGGAATTGATACGCCGTTACAATCCATGCGCTGCCTGTACCAATCAGGATGGTGAGAATCCCCACACCCAACAATAAAATCCCTGTTTCTGCCAACGTGTGTGGAATTACATAACGCAGCAGATGCCCCCAAATTTCGCTATCACCTTGTAATGCTGTCCAAATTAAAGCGAGCACAGGTAAACAGGCGAGTAGCGTCAATAACCCACTGAGCGAAAATAAAAAATTAAATTTATTTTTAAGCATTGCAATAGAGGTACTAAATAAGGGAGAGGGATCAGCTAAGCATCTTACAGTGCAAAGCGATGCACTGTAAGACAAAAGCAGAAAATTTTAGCGGTTAAACTGGACTTTATCGACCAATAAGTTGGCGGCTTTACGGTGACGTGCAATATCGCTTAAACGAATTGAATCAATATTCAGTTTGCCAAAACTAGCGATAATCGGGTCAATTTTTACCCCTGGTTTTACTGGATATTCAAACCCATTTTGGGCGTAGATGGCTTGGGCATGATCTGAAGCTAAAAACTCAAGCAGTTGTACCGCTTCTTTGCGGTTTGGTGCATGCTTAGAGATCACTGCACCCGATACATTCACATGCGTACCACCATTTTTAAAACGTGGCAGCACGACATTAATGGCATTGCCCCAACGCTGTTGTTCAGCATCACCTGTACGCATGGTGCCAACGTAATAGGTGTTGGCCACGCCAATATCACAAATTTTACCTAAAATATCGCGGGCAACGTCACGGTCACCACCACTGGCAGGACGAGCTAAATTGGCTTTAACGCCACGCAACCAAGTCTCAGCTTGTTTTTCACCGTGATGCGCAATATAGGCAGCAATTAAAGCGGTGTTATAAGGATGGTTGCCAGAACGGATGCAGATTTTATTTTTCCATGTTGGATTAGCCAAATCTTCATAAGTGATGGCTTTTAAAGATGTACGGTCTTTAGAGGCATAGACTGCACGTGCACGCATCGACAAGGCATACCAATGTCCATTGGCTGCACGTAAGTTAGCAGGAATCGCACTATTTAATGTTTTAGAGCTAACTCGCTGGGTTAAGCCACCTTCTACCAAGTCCACTAAATTACCAAAATCTACGGTTAGCATGACATCGGCAGGTGAGCGACGACCTTCTGCTTTTACACGTTCCAATAAACCATCTTTAATAAAAACAGTATTTACTTTTACACCTGTTTTTTGCGTGAATTCAGTCAATAACGTTTGAATTAAAACAGGTTCACGTGTGGTGTATAGGTTAACTTCAGTTGCTTGCGCCACACTTGCACCAAACGCAAGTAGACCTGTAACAACCAGCGATAATTTAGACATTGGTTTCATACGGTATTCCTAATCGAAAATTTAAATGTGAATAGCAGCTAAAGCAGAATCTGGTGTGGTTGATGATTGCTCATCAGATGCCAAGAAAAAACAGCTGTTTAAATCTACAGAAACATAGACTTGTTCGGTATGCTGGAAATCTTGAAGATGATTAACTTGTGCCAAAAGTGTGAGCGCATGATCTTGTAGTTTTAGACGTAGTTGCTGCGCGTGTCCCATAAAGCTTGAAGACAACACGCTTGCTGGTAATGCACCTTCACTAGGGGTTTTGCTGACACGAACTTGATGAGGGCGGAAGCAGCATTGCACTTGTTTTTGCGTAGATAAGTCTTGTGCTAAATCCTGCTGACCACGATCAACTTGACCAAAAATGGTGGAGATTGTTTGATTATTGACTTGTGCAGGAATTTCATTCAACGCAGAAAAATAGCGCGCTGCAAATAACGTTTTAGGTTGTAGGTAGAGTTGCTTAGGCGAGCCAATTTGAATGATTTGCCCTTGATGCATTAAGATAATTTGATCAGCAATTTGCAGCGCTTCTTCAGGATCATGCGTGACAATGACCGTAGTAGTTGCCGTTTGTTTTAAAATTTGAATGGTGCTTTGACGAATTTGATCACGCAGGCGATGATCCAAATTGGAAAAAGGTTCATCCATAAGTAAAACTTGCGGTTTAGGGGCTAATGCACGTGCCAAAGCTACTCGTTGTTGTTCACCGCCTGAAAGCGTGTAGGGGTAGCTGTCTTGATGATGCAGCATCGACACGTGTTCTAAGGCTTGTTTGGCAATTTCAGTACGTTGCGATTTAGGGAATTTTTTTAAGCCAAACATGACATTTTCCAGCACACTTAAATGTGGAAAAAGGGCGTAATCTTGAAAAACTAAACCAATGTTGCGTGATTCTGCAGGTATCTGTTGTTGTGCATCCCATAAAATATGCTGTTCGAGTTGAATAGAACCACTGCTTGGATTTTCCAAACCTGCAATTAAGCGCAGCATGGTGGTTTTACCGCATCCTGAGTGCCCCAACAAACAGACAATCTGCCCACTCATGGCAGACCATGTCGCATTTTGCACGGCAAAACGTGAACCAAACTTTTTACTCAGCTGTTGGATGGTCAATACATTGGCAGGTTGTGCAGCAAACGCATTCATGGATATTTCACACGACAAATTTTGTGCTCAAATAATAACTAAGAATTCTTCTCAAGTAGAGTCTTTTTATCATTTAGAATGTAAATGACCTTGGGGAGAGTATAAATTGGTTGAAATATCAATAAAAACAGCAGTGTTTTATTGGTTTATATTCTGAAAGAGAATCCTACAGCAGGATTAAAAATTTGAAGGTTTTATAATTTCACTCTATTGAGCGTTGAACTTACATGCGGAAAGACAAAATCGAGCTATAAAAAAAAGTTACTGCCGAAGCAGTAACTTTTTAAATGGGGCGATATAAATGCAATCCAAATTAAGGTTTTTTGGAATTAAGCACCTTAAACAGAATGAACATTAAAACAATCCAGACTGGAATCATAATGACTGATTCTTTGAAGCCTTGAGTCCACATAATGTATAGCACCACAGCAATGAAGGCCAACACCAGATAGTTACTAAATGGCGACCAAAGAGCAGGGAACTTGGTTGGAATAGCTAATTTTTTCAAAGTACTGCTGAATTTTAAGTGGGTTAAACTGATCATCGCCCAGTTTAAAACCAATGCACCCACAACAATATACATGAGGTGGCTTAAAGCTTCTTCAGGTACAAAGTAGTTCAACAATACACAGCCGAAAATTAATACCGCAGAGAATAGGACGGCTGGGATTGGCACACCTTGTTTATTCACTTTTAGGAAAATTTTTGGTGCATTGCCTTGTTTGGCTAAGCCGAACAACATACGGCTGTTGGCATACATCCCACTGTTATACACAGAAAGTGCCGCAGTCAAAATCACGAAATTCAGTAAGTGTGCAGCCCATTCAATCCCCATCTGGCTAAAAATCATCACGAATGGACTTTTATCTAAACCACCTAAATCGAGCTGATTCCAAGGCACTAAAGACAACAGAATAGTGAGCGAACCGACATAGAAAATCAGGATACGGAACACCACTTGGTTAATGGCTTTAGGAATTGTTTTTTCTGGGTCTTGCGCTTCGGCTGCTGCCATACCAATCAATTCAATGCCGCCAAAGGCAAACATCAGGAAGGCCAACATAAAGAATAGCCCTTCAAAGCCATGCGGGAAGAAACCGCCATGTGCCCAAAGGTTACTGAAAGAAGCAGTAGAAGTCGCATCTGCAGAAAGTAATAGGTATAAACCAAATACAATCATCGAGACTACGGCAGCGACTTTAATAATCGCCAACCAGAATTCCGACTCACCGTAGAACTTCACGTTGCCCAAGTTAATAATGGTAATCACAATGAAAAAGAACAGTGCCGATGTCCATGCAGGAATATGCGGCCACCAGTAGTTAATATATTTTGCGACTGCGGTGAGTTCTGCCATGGCCACCAAAATATACAGAATCCAGTAATTCCAGCCAGCTAAAAAGCCAGGGAACTTACCTGCATATTTATAGGCAAAGTGACTGAATGACCCTGCAACGGGCTCATGAACAATCATTTCCCCCAATTGGCGCATAATTAAAAATGCAATAAGACCACCAATGGCATAACCCAAAATAATAGATGGGCCAGCAGATTGGATGACCTGCGCGGAACCTAAGAATAAACCAGTACCAATTGCACCACCCATGGCAATCAATTGAATATGGCGGTTCTTTAAGCCACGCTGAAGTTGTGAAGACTCGTTGTTCAAAGTATTCAGCCCGACAATGAAAAAGTGACAAGATTGTAATAGATCAAATTTCATTAGCCTAGTAGCTATACATTTATGAATTAAATTTATGCAAATTATAAAAATAAGTTTATTGGTTTTTTATTTTAAAAATTAGCGTAATCAATATATTAATTTTATTTTTGTCTTATAAATCAAGGTGACTGGTTAGGGTGAATTTTACCAAATGTTGTTTTTTTATACTTAAGTCAAGACCGCGATACCTTTTGAATAAAAACCGTTATCATGCAAAAGGGTCTTTTTATATTGACCATAACAATCAAAAACAAGGGAATAAAATTCATGCGTTTTGCACCACAAGTTAAAATTCCAGCGACTTATATGCGCGGCGGTACCAGTAAAGGCGTATTTTTTAAACTTGATGATTTACCTGTAGCAGCACAGCAGCCAGGCAAAATTAGAGATCAAATTTTATTACGCGTCATTGGCAGTCCAGACCCTTATGCCAAGCAAATTGATGGAATGGGCGGTGCAACTTCAAGCACCAGCAAAACGGTAATTTTGGCGAAAAGTACGCAGCCTGATCATGATGTCGATTATCTGTTTGGACAGGTTTCGATTGATCAGCCTTTTGTGGATTGGAGTGGTAACTGTGGCAACCTGACGGCTGCGGTAGGTGCATTTGCCATTAGTAATGGTTTGGTCGATGCCAGCAAAATTCCAGAAAATGGTGTGTGCACAGTACGCATTTGGCAAAAAAATATTGAAAAAACCATTATTGCGCATGTACCGATGACCAACGGTCAGGTGCAGGAAACAGGTGATTTTGAGCTGGATGGCGTGACATTCCCAGCAGCAGAAGTGCAAATTGAATTTTTAGACCCTGCCGATGATGGTGACGAGGGTGGGGCAATGTTCCCGACGAGCAATGTCGTGGATATTTTAGATGTGCCAAATATTGGAACATTTCAGGCTACATTTATTAATGCGGGTATTCCAACAATTTTTCTGAATGCAGAAGATATTGGTTATACCGGCACAGAACTGCAAGATGCGATCAATGGTGATGCACAGGCATTGGCACGTTTTGAAACCATTCGTGCTTATGGCGCTAAACAAATGGGACTAATTCAGGAAATTGCCGAAGCTGAAAAGCGTCAGCATACCCCCAAAATTGCTTTTGTTTCTGCGCCAAAAAGTTATGTCTCTTCAAGTGGAAAGCAAATTCAGGTAGAAGATACCGATTTATTGGTACGTGCATTATCGATGGGTAAATTACACCATGCCATGATGGGCACAGCAGCTGTTGCAATTGGTACTGCTGCAGCTATTCCAGGAACTTTGGTGAACTTAGCTGCAGGTGGTGGTGAGCGTGAAGCGGTACGTTTTGGACATCCTTCGGGTACGCTTCGCGTTGGTGCGCAAGCCGTGCAGGAAAATGGACAGTGGCAAGTAAAAAAAGCGGTAATGAGCCGTAGTGCACGTGTCTTGATGGAAGGCTGGGTGCGTGTGCCTGCTGAAACGCTTGAATAAATTGGTCACGAACCTGACATTTTAAATTTAAACAAAATTCAGCCTCTATTTCGATAGGGGCTTTTTTGTAGCTGAAATACTATATCGGTGCAGTTAAGGCTTAAAAAAAATTGAATTATGGGTACAATGCTGCAACAGACAAAGCAGCTTACTGCTTATCAGACATGAACCAACAATTCGAGGCGAATGTGTCATCACTTCACGATTTACAGGCGCATGCATTAACCGCAGCCCAACAACGTATTCAGCAAGACTTGCTTACCGCTTTAGAGGCCTTTGCATTGCCAGAACCGTTAAAGTCTGCTGTGCATCATGCCGTCATGTTGGGTGGTAAGCGTGTGCGTCCTGCTTTGTGTTATGCCACAGCTGCGTTAAGACCTATTCAGAATTATGCAGCAGTACGCCGTGCTGCAGTTGCAATTGAGCTGATTCATTGTTATTCACTGGCGCATGACGATTTGCCGTGTATGGACAATGACTTATTGCGTCGTGGGCAACCAACTTGCCATGCCGCGTATGGTGAAGATACAGCATTGTTGGCAGGCGATATTTTACAGTCGATGGCATTTGAAATTTTAGGCAGTCGTTTGTTTGATCAGGCTGCTGCGGTAGATCAAGGCATTGTCCTCAAACAGATGCAAATTTTAGCCACTGCTTCTTCAAAAATGGTCTGTGGACAGGTTTTAGATTTGCAGTCTGAAGGTAAACAGGTTGATCAGGCGACTTTGGAAAGTATCCATCGTAATAAAACAGGTGCCTTGATTTCTGCTGCAGTGATGATGGCTGCTGTGACCGTGTTTGATGGGCGAGATAAAGCGATTCCACAATTGCGTGAATATGCGCAGGCGATTGGTTTAGCCTTTCAGGTACAAGACGATATTTTAGATATTATTTCGGATACTGAAGTACTAGGTAAAACTGCAGGGAAAGATGAACAAGTTGAAAAATCGACCTATCCTGCACTCATGGGCTTGGAAAAAGCACAAGCTTATGCACAAGAATTGCACGATCAAGCCTTTGCTGCGTTGGCATATTTTAAAACTGATACCGTCTTAGAGTTACAGCAAATTTCCGAGTTTTTATTGTCACGTAAAAGCTAAATTATTCTAGATGGAGGGCTTGTGGCTCTCAATACTCAAAAGCGAGCAGATGCTCGCTTTTTTGTGCTTTATGAAAGTGTTGGCTGTTTTAAGCAACACACTTTAATGCAGATTCTATACGGCTTTATTCTTGTAGCGTTGCATCAGGTGGTAAAATTGCTTTGCCTTGTTTTAAGCTGTCTAAAGCCTCGCGGTTAAAATCTACCAACAAAGAATTATTTTGTGGATCAATCGCATAACGGCTAATTAATTTTTGATCGCCTTGTAAGGTTTCAAGGCGGTATTCATCTGCAATATTCATAATGCCGTCTAAATTAATGGTGGCAGATGCTTTGTCTTGGCGAAATAACTCGTAAATATCACGCAGGTCAAAAATTGCATTTTGTGCGTCAGGATGTTTTTCAAAATAATTTTGCAAATGACGAATAAATAATTGCGCAAACATAAAGTAATTTGGTTTGTGGGTATAGTCTAAGCTCATGTGTTTACTCCTTATTATTCAAATTTTTAATGCTTACTAGGAATAGCACACTCTGGGTGAAAAATTAAAGAAACTCAGGGTCTAAGTTGCAAAAACTACACAAAATTTTGTGCGGCTTAAACTAAGCTGAAACCTGAAGTTGCGATGATCTCTCTATAAATTTAAAAACTTTGCAACGAACCGCTCAATTGGTGTTTTGGAAAAAATAATCACAACTGACTTATCTATTTGTTAAAGCGATTAAGAGCCCTACGGAGTAGTGGAATTCTAAAATATCAAGTATTTGAATAAAAAATCATCCGAAAGACTAAGACTTATGAACTAGCAAGTGAAATCATAAATCAGGTACAATTGGCGTGATTAATTTTGTGTTTGGTGTATTTGAAGGCCAATACATACATTCTTTGTTAATAAATAGGCCTGCCAGGAGTTATCCCCGCATGAGTGCCATTACTCCATACGAATGGGCAATTATTGCCTTCGTGATCGGCGTTACATTTTTATGCGTCTTTATGCTGACCGTTCCTTTACTCCTTGGGGGTAAATCATGGGGGCGTGCGAAGCAAGAGCAGTTTGAGTCGGGTGTTGTAGGTGCTGGTGGAGCACGTATCCGCTTATCTGCAAAGTTCTATTTGGTTGCAATTTTCTTCGTTGTTTTCGACTTAGAAGCACTTTATCTATACGCATGGGCAGCTTCTGTTCGTGAAGTAGGTTGGGTGGGCTTTGCAACGGCTGCTGTATTTATTTTAGTTTTACTCGTTGGCTTAATTTATGAATTATCAACTGGTGCGCTGAACTGGGCTCCATCTGATAAGCGTAAAGCAGCAGGGATTAAACCTAAAATTGGTTCGCCAAATATGGATCTTGCAGAAATCACACGCTTTAACTCAATTGAAGAATTGGTAACGGACCCTACCGGTCAAATTCCAGCTCAATCCTCTGGTCGTGTAAAAAAATCTGCGACTACCTCATCTGATAAGGAGTAACTCGGGATGAAATATACCTTAACCCGTGCGAATCCCGATGCTGATCAATATCCACTTCAAGAGCGTCAAATCGTAACCGATCCGCTTGAAGAAGAAGTGAATAAAAATGTGTTCATGACTCGTTTAGAAGACTTGGCACATACAGCAGTAAACTGGGGACGTAAGAACTCAGTTTGGCCATTTAACTTTGGTACATCGTGCTGCTACGTAGAGTATGCAACTACCTTAACAGGTGTGCATGACTTGTCACGTTTTGGTGCAGAGGTTATTCGTGCTTCACCGCGTCAGGCAGACTTGATGATTGTTGCAGGTACGTGTTTTGTGAAAATGGCACCTGTAATTCAGCGTTTGTATGAGCAAATGCTTGAGCCTAAATGGGTAATCTCAATGGGCGCATGTGCAAACTCAGGTGGTATGTACGACATTTATTCAGTTGTGCAAGGTGTGGATAAAATCATTCCTGTGGATGTGTACATTCCGGGTTGCCCACCACGTCCTGAAGCATTAATCCAAGCATTGATGTTATTACAAGACCAAATTCAATTAGAGCGTCGTCCGTTGTCTGCGGTGATTGGTGATGATCTTAAGCCAGTATATAAGCCGAAGATGATGCCAGAACGTGACCGTAAGAATGCGCAGCGTATTGCGGTGAAAAACTTACGCTCTATGGATGAAATTAAATAATTTAAACGTACAAATATTGATGCACCCGACGGGTGTAGTTGTCGTTTAGGTTGACTGAATTTGTATTAAATAGGAAGCCAAGCCAATGGCTGAAACTGACATTGCTATGCCAGAATCAACTGCAGTTGATTCACGCCCAGCATTTGCAATTGTAGAAGAGCTCAAAACCAAATTTGGTGAGAACTTCTACGTGCAAACGACTTTTGAAGATTTTCCAACAGTCTGGGTTGAGCGCGCACGTGTACAAGAAGTTTTAATGTTCTTGCGTACAGTGTCACGTCCATACGTGATGTTGTTCGACTTGTCTGCGGTAGATGAGCGTTTGCGTACTCACCGCGATGGTCTACCTGCGTCTGACTTTACTGTGTTCTATCACTTGTTATCGCTTGAGCGTAACACGGACATTCGTATTAAAGTTGCGTTGAATGAGAGTGATCTCAACATTCCAACAGCAACCAACATTTGGCCAAATGCCAACTGGTACGAGCGTGAAGCTTACGATATGTTTGGTATTAACTTCGAAGGGCATCCAATGCTTCGTCGTATCTTGTTGCCAACATATTGGGAAGGTCATCCGTTACGCAAAGAGTATTCTGCACGTGCAACGGAATATACACCGTATATGCAGAACCAAGCCAAACAAGACTTCGAGCAAGAACACCTTCGCTTTGTGCCTGAAGATTGGGGCTTAAAGCGCGGCAATAAAGACGAAGACTTCATGTTCCTGAACTTGGGTCCTAACCACCCATCTGCGCACGGTGCGTTCCGTGTAATTTTGCAGTTGGATGGTGAAGAAGTGAAAGACTGTGTGCCAGATATCGGCTATCACCACCGTGGTGTGGAAAAGATGGCTGAGCGTCAAACTTGGCATTCATTCATTCCTTATACAGACCGTGTGGACTACCTAGGTGGTTGTGCTCAAAACATGCCGTATGTGATGGGTGTGGAGCAACTGGCAGGTATTACTGTGCCAGACCGTGCACAATGTATTCGTGTCATGATGTCGGAATTATTCCGTATCAATAACCACTTATTGTTCATTGGTACTGCAATTCAGGATGCGGGCGGTATGACCCCTGTATTCTATATGTTCGCAGACCGTCAAAAAATCTACGATGCGATTGAAGCCATTACTGGTTACCGTATGCACCCAGCATGGTTCCGTATTGGTGGTACCGCACACGACCTACCAAACAACTGGCAGCACCTGATTCGTGAAATCTTGGAGTGGATGCCAAAGCGTATGAATGAATACTACACTGCGGCATTACGCAACTCTGTATTCATGGGTCGTACGCAAGGCGTTGCACAGTATGATGCGAAATCTGCTTTGGCGTGGGGTGTAACAGGTACTGGTCTACGTGCAACAGGTATCGACTTTGACGTGCGTAAATACCGTCCATACAGTGGTTATGAAAACTATGACTTTGACGTGCCAGTAGAGTACGAAGGCGATGCTTACGCACGTGTATTGGTACACTTCCGTGAAATCGAAGAGTCATTGAAAATCATCAAACAATGTCTAGATAACATGCCTTCTGGTCCATATAAAGCTGATCATCCATTGGCTGTTCCACCACCAAAAGACAAGACATTACAAGATATTGAAACCTTGATTACGCACTTCTTAAGCGTGTCTTGGGGTCCTGTAATGCCTGCTGGTGAAGCATCTGTAATGGCAGAAGTGGTGAAAGGTGCATCTAACTATTACTTGACTTCAGATAAGTCGACGATGAGTTACCGTACCCGTATTCGTACACCAACTTTCACGCATTTACAGCAAATGCCTTCTGTGATTAACGGCAGTCTGGTATCTGACTTAATCATTTATTTAGCGACCATTGACGTCGTAATGGCAGACGTGGATCGCTAAGGGGTAAACGCATTATGATGATTTTGACTGATAAAAAGCCACGTGTGAATGTTGAAGGGATTTTAACTGCGGAAGAAATCCATGAAATTGAACATCACATTGGTCATTATCCGTACCCACGTGCAGCATCTTTAGATGCCTTGAAGTGTGTACAGCGCCGTAATGGCTGGGTAGATGACGCGCAGTTAAATGCAATTGCACAACTTCTCACCATCAGCGTTGCTGATTTAGAAGGTGTTGCAACATTCTATAACCGTATTTATCGCCAGCCTGTAGGTCGTCACGTGATTTTATTGTGTGACTCAATTGCATGCTTCTTGATGGGTGCAGAAACACTGGCAGAAGCATTCCAGCGTGAATTAGGCATTCAGTTTGGTCAAACGACTGCAGATGGTCGTTTCACGTTATTGCCAATTTGCTGTTTAGGAAATTGCGACAAGGGACCAACCTTGATGATTGATGAAGATACTCACGGTTTAGTTGAGGTGACATCGGTGCAACAGTTATTGGAGAAGTATGTATGAATACCGAACCAAGACCAATTTATGGTGACGGTAACCCAGAAACGCATCCATTAACTTGGCGTTTAAGCAAGCAAGAGCACGTGCGTAATGCAGATGATTACGAAGCGCTAGAAGGTTATGCGGGCTTTAAGAAAGCGATTTCTATGCCGCCTAAAGATGTGCTTGAAGTCATTAAAGCTGCGACAGTGAAAGGTCGTGGTGGTGCAGGCTTCCCAGCAGGGATCAAATGGTCACTGATGGCACCAAACGACAATTCAGGTCCACGTTATCTGATTTGTAATGCCGATGAGATGGAACCAGGTACTTTCAAAGACCGTTTGTTGATGGAAAAACTTCCACACCAACTGATTGAAGGTATGCTGATTGCTGCGTACACGCTTGAAGCTACCCACGGCTATATCTTTATTCGTGGCGAATACATCGAAGCTGCACAGTACTTAAATGAAGCGATTGAGCAAATTCGTGCCAAAGGTTATTTGGGCGAAAACATTTTAGGTACCAACTGGGGCTTTGAGCTATACGTGCATACAGGCGCAGGTCGTTATATCTGTGGTGAAGAAACCGCATTGATTAACTCGCTTGAAGGTCGTCGTGCTAACCCACGTACTAAACCACCATTCCCGCAAGTTGCAGGGGCATGGGGTCGTCCAACGATTGTCAACAACGTAGAAACCTATAATAACTTACCTGCAATCATGTTACGTGGTGCAGAGTGGTATATCGGTTTATCTGCAGGCAAATCGAAAGATCCAGGTACAAAAATTTACGGTGCTTCTGGTAAGGTGAAATTCCCAGGTCTATGGGAGCTTCCATTTGGTACGACTGCACGTGAAGTAATTGAAGACTATGCGGGTGGCATGCGTGATGGCTTGAAGCTAAAAGCATGGTTACCGGGTGGTGCGTCTACCGACTTCTTGGCAGCAGAACACATTGACTTGCCAATGGATGCAGAAAGCATCATGAAGGCAGGTTCACGTTTAGGTACGTGTTTGCTTATGGTGGTCGATGAAACCCAATGTATGGTTTCTGCAACCCGTAACTTAGAAGAATTCTTTGCGCGCGAATCATGTGGTTTCTGTACCCCATGTCGTGATGGCTTACCGTGGGCTGTAAAAGCACTCAAAGCAATTGAAAATGGCGAAGGGAAAGAAGAAGACATTCAACATCTTCAAGAACTCACCAAAAAATTGTGGATTGGTAAGACCTTCTGTGCTCACGCACCAGGTGCGATGGAGCCATTAATGGGCGCACTCAAATATTTCCGTGGCGAGTTTGAAGCAAAAGTGGCAAATAGCCGTCCTGCTGCTCAAGCTAGCAACGTAGAACAAGCTTAAGGAATTCGACTATGGCTACAATTCATGTCGATGGAAAATCGTACGAAGTCAATGGCTCGGAAAACTTGCTGCAAGCATGTTTGAGCCTTGGGATCGACATTCCGTACTTTTGTTGGCATCCATCCTTAGGTTCTGTCGGTTCTTGCCGTCAATGTGCCGTGACCCAATATGCGAACCCTGAAGATACTCGTGGTCGCTTGGTGATGTCATGTATGACACCTGCTGCTGACAATACCTATATCTCGATTGAAGACAAGGAAGCAACTGAGTTCCGTGCTTCAATTGTAGAGTTCTTGATGACCAACCACCCACACGACTGTCCAGTCTGTGAAGAAGGTGGTCACTGTCATTTACAAGATATGACTGTAATGACACAGCACGATCGTCGTCGTTACCGCTTTACTAAACGTACTCACTATAACCAAGAGCTTGGTTCGTTCATCGCGCATGAAATGAACCGTTGTATCGCGTGTTATCGTTGCGTGCGTTACTACAAAGACTATGCAGGCGGTACAGACTTTGGTGTCTATGCCAACGCATCACGTGTTTACTTTGGTCGTCCTGAATCGGGTACTTTGGAATCTGAATTCTCGGGTAACTTGACTGAAGTCTGTCCAACAGGTGTATTCACCGACAAAACTCACTCTGCGCGTTATAACCGTAAGTGGGACATGCAGTATGCGCCTAGCGTATGCCAAGGCTGTTCTTCAGGTTGTAACATCTCTCCGGGTGAGCGTTATGGCGAATTGCGTCGTGTAGAAAACCGCTTTAACGGTGAAGTCAACCAATACTTCCTATGCGATAAAGGTCGATTCGGTACAGGTTATGTGAACCGTGAAGATCGTCCACGTCAGCCACAGTTCCGTAACGGTGCGAGCGTAGAAACCGTTTCTGTAGATGCTGCACTTGATACGATTATTGCCAAAGTTCAAGGCAAAAAAGTTTTGGGTATTGGTTCACCGCGTGCATCGCTTGAATCAAACTTTGCTTTGCGTGAGTTGGTGGGTCAAGACAACTACTCAACAGGTTTATCGCAAAAAGAGCAAAACTTGGTTGAACTTGCTGCTTCAATCATGCAAACCGAAGGAATTTATAACCCAGGTATGCGTGAAATTGAAGACTACGATGCTGTGTTAATTTTGGGTGAAGATTTAACTCAAACTGCACCACGTATGGCGTTGTCTGTTCGTCAAGCGGCGAAAAACAAAGCCAAAGAAATGGCAGCAGAGCGTCGTACGCCAGACTGGTTGGCTGAGCCTGTGCAACGTATTGCGCAAGATGCAAAATCACCAATTTACATTTTGGCTGCAACGCAAACTCGTTTAGCCGATGTCGCAACAGGTGAAGTGGTTGCTTCTCCAAATGATATCGCACGTTTAGGTTTTGCTATTGCTGCTGCGGTTGCTGGTGAAGTGATCACAGGTTTAGATGACGATGCGAAAGCATTTGCACAAACTATTGCCGACACGTTAAAAGCTGCGAAAAAACCATTGGTGATTTCAGGTACAAGCTTACAAGACGCTGCCATTATGGAAGCGGCTGCACAAGTGGCACAAAACTTGGGTGAAAACGCAGGTTTAAGCTTAACTGTGCCAGAAGTGAACTCAATGGGCTTGGCTATTTTTGGTGGTCAAAGCTTAGAGCAAGCATTTGCGCAAGATTACGATGCTGTGATTGTGGTTGAAAATGACTTATACCGTCGTTTACCTGCAGTACAAGTCGATGCAGCTTTAGCGAAAGCACAAGATGTCATTGTGTTAGATCATGCTGAAACTGCAACTGTGCAAAAAGCCAACATCGTACTTTCTGCAGCAAGCTTCGCGGAAGGTGATGGTACGGTGGTGAGTCAGGAAGGTCGTGCACAACGCTTCTTCCAGGTTTATGACCCAAGCTACTACAAACCTGAATTGGCGATTAAGGAATCTTGGCGCTGGTTACACGCACTTGAAACAGGCTTAAAAGGCAAAGCAATTGCTTGGACTGTTTTAGATGACGTGATTGAATCTGTAGTGAAGAATGTTCCAGCACTTGAAGCAATTCAAGATGTTGCACCAGATGCAGGTTTCCGTGTACATGGTTTAAAAGTTGCGCGTGAACCACGTCGTTACTCAGGTCGTACCGCTATGCGTGCACCGTTATCCATTCACGAACCAAAACAACCTGTCGATGTAGATTCAGCATTAACATTCTCTATGGAAGGTTATGTGGGTAATCAAACGCCAGCGGCACTTGTACCATTTGCTTGGTCTGCAGGTTGGAACTCGCCACAAGCTTGGAACAAATTCCAAGAAAACGTGGGTGGTCACTTAAAAGGTGGTGACGCAGGTATTCGTTTATTCGACCGTTTGGCGAAACGTCCTGCACGTAGCTATGTTGCACCTGCACCAGTACTTGCAAATCCAGACAGCTTCCGTTTAATTCCAATGCATCACATTTTTGCATCGGGGGAATTTACGGTGAAAACTCCTGCAATGGAATCACGTATTCCTGAAGCAGTATTTGCTGTAGGTACGCAGGATGCGCAGCGTTTGAATCTACAAGATGGTCAAACAATTACTGTACAAGCAGGCGAAACATCTATCGTGTTGCCAGTACAAGTGATTGAATATTTACCTACAGGTTATATTGGCTACCCAATTGGTCTTGCACCAACGGTATCTCTTGCAGAGCCTGTTTCAGTCGCGGTAGGAGTGTAATTCATGCAACAAGAATTAATCCGTCAGACGCCGCTGTGGGCTGAGAACTGGCCAATTGCCTATTCAGTCATTCAAGCGATTGTCATCTTACTGGTTGTGGTATTGATTGCTGCACTCATGTCTTTTATTGAGCGTCGTTTACTGGGCTTATGGCAAGACCGTTATGGTCCGAACCGTGTAGGTCCAGGCGGTATGTTCCAGATTGTTGCCGACATGCTGAAAATCATGTTCAAAGAAGACTGGACACCAAAATTTGCCGACAAACTTACGTTCCGTATGGCACCAGCGGTTGCAATGGCAACTGCGGTACTGTCGTTCATGGTTATTCCTGTATCACCTTATTTAGGTGTGGCAGACATGAGCATTGGCCTGTTGTTCTTTATGGCAATGGCAGGTATCGCAGTGTATGCGGTGTTATTTGGTGGTTGGTCATCAAACAACAAATACGCATTGCTTGGTGGTTTACGTTCAGCCGCTCAAACCATTTCTTATGAAGTGTTCTTGGGTATTTCACTCATGGGTGTGGTTGCTATTGCAGGCTCATTCAACATGCGTGAAATTGTTGAAGCGCAACGTGATGTTTGGTTTGTGATTCCACAATTCTTAGGTTTCTTGATTTTCGTGGTTGCAGGCGTTGCGGTAACTCACCGTCACCCATTTGACCAACCAGAAGCAGAACAAGAATTGGCTGAAGGTTATCACGTAGAATATGGCGGTATGAAATGGGGGATGTTCTTCGTTGCAGAATATGTCAACGTGGTATTGATCTCTGCGCTTATCGTGACTCTATTCTTCGGTGGATGGCTAGCGCCGTTTAACCTTGAAATTCCATTCATTCCAGCAGCTTTCTGGTTCATTATCAAAACAGCATTCTTTGTGATGATGTTTGTCTTGGCTCGTGGTTCTTTAATGCGTCCGCGTTATGACCAAGTGATGAACTTTGGTTGGAAAATTTGCTTGCCATTGGCGCTTGTTAACCTTTTGGTAACTGGTGCTGTGATTCTTATGAATCATTCGGCCTAAGACAGCAGGGAGAACAATATGTTTAAGTTTCTAGCTGGGTTTGGGTCAATTGTACGTTCACTGTGGATGGTTTTCTCGCACGTGACACGTAAACGTGACACCATTTTGTATCCGGAAGTACCAGCCGAAGAAATTGTACCTCCACGCTTCCGTGGTCGTATTGTGTTAACACGCGATCCAGATGGCGAAGAGCGTTGTGTAGCATGTAACCTCTGTGCAGTTGCTTGTCCAGTAGGTTGTATTTCACTGCAAAAAGCAGAACAGGAAGATGGTCGTTGGTACCCAGAGTTTTTCCGTATCAACTTCTCACGCTGTATTTTCTGCGGTATGTGTGAAGAAGCATGCCCAACGACTGCAATTCAGTTAACACCTGACTTCGAGTTAGGTGAATATGTGCGTCAAGACTTGGTGTATGAGAAAGAACACTTACTCATTTCAGGTCCTGGTAAATATCCTGACTACAACTTCTACCGTGTAACGGGTATGGCTGTTACAGGTAAAGACAAAGGTCAAGCGCAACGTGAAAGCGCACCTATTGATGTACGGAGTCTATTACCATGATGTGGCCGTTTTACTTGATGGCACTCGTGGCCATTGTTTCTACGGTTCGTGTAGTGACTAACGCGAACCCAGTACATGCTTTATTAAGCTTGATCGTGTCATTACTTGCGGTTGCAGGCATGTTCATGATCGTGGGTGCACCATTTGCTGGTGCCTTGGAAATCATTGTTTATGCGGGTGCGATCATGGTCTTGTTCGTATTCGTGGTGATGATGCTCAACCTTGGTCAGCAAACTGTTGAGCAAGAGCGTAAATGGTTGACTTCATCAACTTGGGCATACCCAGCTTTGATGAGCTTCCTAATTGGTTTGGTTTTAGTGTGGTCATTAAGCTCAGACTACACTGCACCAAGCGCGCTTATGGGCACCGAAATGGTGGGTCCAAAAGCAGTGGGTCAAGCACTCTTTACTCAGTACTTATTGTTGGTTGAAGTTGCCGCAATGTTATTACTTGCAGCTTTGGTTGCAGGCTTCCACATCGGTAAACGTGAACCAAGTGCAGAAGAGGAAAAAGAATAATGGGCAACATCCCTTTAGAACATGGTTTGATTGTCGCGACCATTCTTTTTGCACTCGGTTTTTACGGTGTGATGGTGCGACGCAACCTACTATTTATTTTAATGGGCCTTGAAATCATGATGAACGCTGCGGCATTGGCGTTTGTCTTGGCTGGTAGTGCATGGGTACAACCAGATGGTCAGATCATGTTTATCTTGATCTTGACACTTGCTGCGGCAGAGGCGTGTATCGGTCTTGCGATCGTCCTTCAGTTCTATCATCGCTTCCATCATTTGGATGTGGATGCTGCTAGTGAGATGCGCGGATGAGTTATTTATATCTAACAGTATTGTTTCCGCTCATTGGTTTTATCCTTTTAGCGGCAGGGCGTAACAACTTACCTGAAAAAGTTGCTGCGATTATTGGCGTAGGTTCAGTGGGTCTGTCTGCATTATTTGCGCTAATTGCAGGCATGGACTTTGTGAACAACGGTTCGGTTGCAACGACTCAACATTTATGGACTTGGTTCAATGTGGGTGGTTTTGCACCTGCGTTTAGCTTGCACTTAGACGGTTTATCTTTGCTCATGCTGGGCATGATTACAGGCGTGGGTTTCTTAATTCACATCTTTGCATCATGGTATATGCGTGGTGAAGAAGACTTTGCACGTTTCTTCTCTTACTTCAACTTGTTCGTTGCGAGCATGTTGTTGTTGGTACTTGGCGATAACTTGGCGTTATTGTTCCTAGGTTGGGAAGGTGTAGGTTTGTGCTCTTACTTGCTGATTGGTTATTACTACCAAAACCCTGCAAACGGTTTTGCAGCAATCAAAGCATTTACCGTAACACGTGTGGGTGACGTTTTCCTACTGATCGCGTTGTTCTTGTTGTATCAACAATTTGGTACGTTGAACACACAATACATCGTAGAAAATGCAGCCAATGTAATGACTCAAAGCTCGTCGATCACCATTTGGACAGCGTTAATGTTGTTCTTGGGTGCTGCGGGTAAATCTGCACAAATTCCGTTGCAAACTTGGTTAGCCGATGCGATGGCAGGTCCTACACCTGTATCTGCATTAATCCACGCTGCAACCATGGTAACTGCGGGTGTTTACTTATGCTGCCGTATGTTCAGCGTATTTGAACTTGCACCTGAAGTGATGTTATTCATTTCAATTACAGGTGCTGTGACCTTGCTAGTTGCTGGTTTTGCAGCATTGGTTCAAACCGACATCAAACGTATTTTGGCTTACTCAACTATGAGTCAGCTGGGTTATATGTTTATGGCAGTTGGTGCAGAAGCATACCAAGCGGGTCTATTCCACATGTTAACTCACGCATTCTTCAAGGCATTATTATTCTTGTCTTCTGGTGCGGTGATTTTGGCTTACCATCACGAACAAAACATTTTCAAAATGGGTGGCTTGTTCTACAAGAACAAATTCCTGTTTGCATGTTTCGCGATTGGTGGCGGTGCATTGGCAGCGATTCCATTCTTGACCATTGGTTTCTTCTCAAAAGACGCTATTTTGGCAGCAGTTTGGACGCAAAGTCATATCGCAGGTATTCCGCTATATAACACCTTATATTGGGTGGGTGTAGCAGGTGCATTCTTAACGTCAATTTATACATTCCGCTTAATTTGGGTTGTATTCTTTGGTAAAGAAAACACACCGTATCACGAGATCAAAGGCGCAACTTACTGGTTCCCATTGGCAGTGCTTGCAGCACTTTCAACTGGTTTAGCGATTGTATTAAAAGCGCCAGTGATGAGCATTCTTGATGCTGCAAAAATCCCAGCATTTGTGATTCCTGAAGCATTAGAAGCAGGTGCACATGGTGCAGAGTATGTTGCAATTGGCGTGGCTTTGGCTGGTTTAGCTGTAGGCGTGGTGTTATTTGCCTTTGCTTACAACGCTGTAAAAGGTTTCGCGCAAACTTCATTGGGTGCGGGTCTTGCCAATATTTGCCGTAATGCACTTGGTTTCGATGCGTTGTATGACATCGTATTTGTAAAACCATACTTGCTGATTGCCAAACTATTAGGTCGTGATCCAGTGGATGGTATGTGGTTAGTACTGCCTGCACTGGTGAAAGGTGGTCATAGCTTCACAAGTTCACGTCAAACTGGTTCATTACGTGAGTACGCATCGAGTATGGCACTTGGTGTGGTGGTCTTACTAATGATCTTGATCGTGATTCAGGTCGTGGGGAAATAAGATGGATACTCCAAACAATTTAATTCTACCCGCGCTGATCCTTGTTCCGTTCATTGCAGGTTTTATTTGCTGGTTGGTCGATAAACTCGACGATAAATTACCGCGTTACATTGCTTTAGTGGGCATGCTCGTTACTTTGGGCTTAACTGTCGCATTGTGGCAAGGTGCTAGCTATAACTATGAATTAGGCGCTCAAGTTCCAACTTGGTCGGCTGAATTTATGTTGCCTTGGATTCAAACCCTAGGCATCAACATTCACTTAGCGGTGGATGGCTTATCTTTACTCATGGTGGGTTTAACCGCATTACTGGGTATTTTAGCGGTAGGCTGTTCATTTGGTGAGATTCAAAAGAACGTCGGTTTCTTCCACCTTAACCTTTTATGGTCTTTGGGTGGGGTAATTGGTGTATTCCTTGCGATTGACTTGTTCCTGTTCTTCTTCTTCTGGGAGATGATGCTTGTACCAATCTACTTCCTGATTGCGTTATGGGGTCATAAAGGTTCAAATGGTCGTTCACGTGTTTACGCTGCAACCAAATTCTTTATCTATACGCAAGTTGCTGGTTTAATCATGTTGATTGGTATCTTAGGTCTAGTGATCTACGGATACATGATGTCAGGTACAATTTCATTCAACTACAACTATTTATTGGCTGTAGCGAATACACTTGACGCACAATTACCAGCAGTCGCTTATGCCTTCATGATCTGTTTATTCATCGGTTTTGCGGTAAAACTTCCAGTTTTCCCATTACACGGTTGGTTACCAGATGCACACGCACAAGCGCCTACAGCGGGTTCTGTCGACCTTGCAGGTATTTTGATTAAAACTGCGGCATACGGTTTATTACGTTTCGTGATTCCATTCTTCCCAGCGGCTTCTGCTCAGTTTGCAGACATCGCCATTATTTTGGGTTTAATTGGTGTGTTCTACGGCGCGTGGTGTGCTTTCCAGCAAACCGATATGAAGCGTTTACTTGCCTATACCTCAATTTCGCACATGGGCTTCGTATTACTTGCAATTTATGCAGGTAATATCCTGACTTACCAAGGCTTAATGATCATGATGTTGGCACATGGCTTGTCATCTGCTGCATTGTTCATTATGTGTGGTCAAATTTACGAGCGCGTACATACACGTGACATGCGTTTAATGGGCGGTATTCGTGGTCAATTCCAATACCTTTCATTCTTCCTCATGTTCTTTGTGGCTGCGTTAGTCGGTATTCCTGGTTTAGGTAACTTTATTGGTGAATTCCTGATTTTGATGGGTTCATTTGAACAGTTCCCAGCCTTCACAATTATTGCGGCAATCAGCTTAGTTTTTGCAGGTGTTTACGGTTTAATCCTGATTCACAAAGCTTTGTTTGGTGTACCAAATGAAGAGCAAAAACAGCACTATGCAAATCCGTTAAAAGATTTAAATGCACGTGAAGTTGTGATTCTTTCAATTTGTGCGCTGGGTCTAGTATGGCTTGGTCTGTATCCACAAACCTTCCTTGATATTTCAAATTCAAGTATGGCGTGGTTAGCAAATAGCTACATCCCAGTTCAAGAAGTAGTTGAAGTTACGCAAGAAGTAACAGCTCAACTCGAAAATGTGGAGATCCAATAAGCCATGAACTTCACAATGTCATTTTCTGAGCTTATGCCTTTAGCTCCTGTGATGATCGTGGCTTTAACTGCGATTGTCGTGATGATCCTTACTGCAATTAAGCGTAACCATAACTTAATTGCTACAGCATCAGTGGTGGGCTTGAACCTCGCTGCGGCTTACCTTTTACTCATGATGTTTGGTGGGAACTTTGCTCCTGCCAGCGTGATGGGCATGTTTATGATTGATCCGTTCACCTTGTTATATCAACTGGTGATTCTGATCGCAGCATTGGCATGTTCTACTTTGTCTCATGCTTATATTGAGACCTATAAAGACAACCGCGAAGAACTTTACATCTTGATGTTATGTTCTGTAGCGGGTGCTATGTTGATGGTATCAAGTTCGCACTATGCATCGTTCTTCATTAGCCTTGAGTTAATGTCAATTCCTGTTTATGGCTTATTGGCATATACCCACCAGCGTTCTAAATCTTTAGAAGCGGGTGTGAAGTACTTAGTATTGTCTGCAACTGCATCAGCAATGTTGCTTATGGGTATGGCGTACATTTATGCGTACACAGGTTCATTGTCGTTCTATGACTCTGTTCAAGCATTAATGCAAAACATCCAGCAACCTTTGGTAATTTTAGGTTTAGGCTTAATTGTCTTTGCTGTGGCATTTAAACTGTCTTTGGCGCCATTCCACAAATGGACACCAGACGTTTATGACGGTGCGCCTGCACCAATCGCAACCTTCCTTGCGACTGCAGCGAAAGTAGCAACCATTGGTTTGTTCGTGCGTTACATTTTGGGTTCAGGGGCAATCCTGATCGACTCGATTGTAACTATCATGACCATTATTGCCGTGCTTTCAATTTTGGTGGGTAACTTCCTTGCTGTACGTCAAGTGAACTTGAAACGTATTTTGGCTTACTCATCAATTGCACACTTTGGTTATTTGTTGATTGGTTTGATCAGCATGACTTATGCAAGCTTGGGTAATGTCAGCGTTTATGTGATTACCTATGTCTTGACGACTATTGGCGCGTTTGGTGCAGTGGCATTAATGTCTAGCCCATACAACAACGTAGCAGAAGCTGAAAGTTTGGCTGACTACCGTGGTTTGTTCTGGCGTCGTCCAGTATTGACTGCTGTATTAACCGTGATGATGCTTTCTCTTGCAGGTATTCCATTAACTGCAGGCTTCATTGGTAAGTTCTTGGTGGTGATGGCTGCGGTAACGACTCAGCACTGGTTCTTAGCTGCGATGATCATCGTGGGTTCAGGTATTGGTTTGTACTACTACTTGCGCGTTATGGTGGTGATGTATATGACACCGCCAGATGAACCAAAAATGGACGCTGTTGATCATTGGGGCCAAAAAGTGGGCGGTATTATGGTATTGGTTGCAGCTTTAGCGGTATTGGTGATTGGTGTTTATCCAGACCCAATTATCAAAATGGCACTTGAAGCTGAAATTTTGTCACCCATCCATTTCATGCTGTCACAGCAATAATTTGAAAGAAGTTTAACTTTCAGTCAAAAAGCCTTCATAAATTGAAGGCTTTTTGGTTTATATACACAATAAAAACAGCATATAATAAAACGATATTTGCTTTTCTTTCCTTTTAGGTGTTCTCCCGTGGCTATTCATGAAATCCGTCATCCACTTATTCGTCATAAATTAGGGCTATTACGTCGTGCAGACATCAGCACCAAAAACTTCCGTGAATTAGCACAAGAAGTAACCATGTTGCTGACTTATGAGGCGACTAAAGATTTGCCAGTGGTCGAGCACGAAATTGCGGGTTGGAATGGTGCAGTCACTGTAGACCGTATTGCGGGTAAAAAAATTACGGTTGTGCCAATTTTACGTGCAGGTATTGGCATGTTAGATGGTTTCTTGAACCTGATTCCAAGTGCTAAAGTGTCTGTACTTGGCTTGGAACGCGATGAAGAAACTTTAGAAGCGCGTACTTACTACAAAAAATTAGTACCAGATGTACAAAATCGTATCGCGATGATTATTGACCCTATGCTTGCCACAGGTTCATCTTTAGTGGCAGCAATTGATTTGCTCAAAGCCAGTGGTTGTAAAGACATCCGTGTGATGGTTTTGGTTGCAGCGCCAGAAGGCATTCAACGTGTAGAAGCCGCGCACCCAGATGTGGTGATCTTTACTGCATCGGTTGATGAAGGTTTAAACCAAGATGGTTATATTGTGCCTGGCCTGGGTGATGCAGGCGATAAAATTTTTGGTTCAGTCCAAAAAGATTAAGCTGAATGTTGGTAAAAAAGAGGCATTAACTGTCTCTTTTTTATATACTCACATATAGTGCAGCTCGTAAAAGGTTAAGCCATGAAATCTGAACAATATCAAGGGAAAATCAAACAATACAATGCCGAAAAAGGCTATGGATTTATTGCCGCACCTGAAGGTGAAGTGTTTTTCCATATCTCGGATTTTTCTGCGGCTGAAGGCGATCCAAAGCGCAATGATCGGGTTAAATTTAATGTGGTTCAAAATGGTGATCGTTATAAAGCCATTAATATTGAACCTGTAGAAGATAAATCCAAAAAAGCGAAAAAGGCCAAAGCGGTTGCTGCAAATACCTCGATTACGTCTGCATTGTTATCGAACTTAAAGGGTTAATTTTAAATATTTTCATGAATAGAAAGGGGCATTTCAGTCTCTTTTTTTATACAATAATCAAAAACTAACGTGTAAAGAGTAATTTATGTTTTTAGAAGGGAAAATAAAAACTTATAACGAAGAACGAGGCTTTGGTTTTATTCAAATAGAAGGAGAGCCAAAAGATTTGTTTTTTCATATTAAAGATTTTCCCAATAAAAATCTGCCACCAAAAGTGGGAGAAAATCTAAAATTTCGTAAAGTAGAAGAAAATGGCAAGTTCAAAGCAGATAATATCGTCCGTCTAGATATTAAGGTTGCAGTCGAAAGGCATACACCTCAATCAAGGGCAATTCATACGACAAAGCAGAATCATAAAAGACAGCAGAAGTCTGAAAATAACTCATCCAATTTTGTGACTTTTATGGGTATATTGATTATATTCGGCTTGGCTTATGCAGTATTTAATAAGTACCAAGCTTGGAAAAATAGCCAGCCTGAAGCTTTATCAGTACAAAAAGTAGTAGAAGTTCCAGTTGTTGAACAGAACTTTACTTGTGATGGGCGTGAGTACTGTAGTCAAATGACGTCTTACGAAGAAGCGTTATTCTTTATACGAAATTGTCCAAATACTAAAATGGACGGTGATGGTGACGGCATACCATGTGAGAGTCAGTTTTAATGGTAAAAAAAAGAGTACCTTGATTGGTACTCCTGTGAATTATTTCGCGTCGCAAAACTTCATAAATGCCCTTAAACCAGGCCCTTGGTATTTCTGACGATGCACCAACATGAATAACGGGCGCGTCAGTTGCCAGAAAGGCGTATCCAAAATTACCAATTGACCTTTTTCTAGTAAAGGTTCAATCGCCAATCGTGAAATACACGACATACCAATTCCACCTGCGACAATTTTTAAAATCGCTTCGTTATGACCCAAAGTTAAACGAATATTGGCATCAGGCAGGTCTTTTAAAATTGCATTGTCAAATACTTCACGGGTACCTGAACCTTCTTCACGTAAAATCCACTCGGCATCTTCAAAATCTGCAATGCTTAAGGCACGGTTTAACTGCGCTAGAGGATGACTTGGCGCACAGCACACTGCGAGCTCATCATCACGCCAATGAATACATTGGAGTTGTGGTAAGTGACAAGAGCCTTCTATCAAGGCTAAATCTAGCTGAAACTGATTCACAGCTTCAATCATTTGGCGGGTATTGCCCACTTGTAATTGTAAATGCGCCTGTGGTTGAATTTGCAAAAAGTCTGCCATTAAATCAGGCATCAAATAGTCACTGATAGTGAGGGTTGCACCTAAACGCAAATCAATACTTTGTAGCTCGCCTTTAGCAGCTTGCTCAAAAGCTTCACAACGACCCAAAATTTCTAAGGCTTGTGGCAATAAAAAACGACCTAAATCGTTCAGCTGTAGGCGCTTACCCAAACGGTCAAACAGTGGAGCGCCTAAGCCATCCTCCAAATCTGCTAAGGCCATACTTGCAGCACTTTGGGTGAGCTTAACGGCATCACTGGCTTTGGTTACTGTCCCTTCTTGGGCAACTGCTACAAAAACCGCCAACTGGCGTAAAGTCATGCGCATGAATCAAGCCTTAACATTTAAAAATATTCATAAATTACCCCAACATGCTAACATGAGCACAGTCTTTCATGCCACGCTCAAATCATGTCAATTGAAAAATTTACTTTAGAAAAAGTGCTTTCGGTTCATCGTTGGACCAACACCTTGTTTAGCTTCACCATGACCCGACCTGCGCATTTTAAATTTACCGCAGGACAGTTTGCACGTATCGGGTTAAAAGTGGGCGATGAATTGGTGGTACGTGCTTATTCGGTGGTGTCATCACCCTTTGATGAAACTTTAGAGTTTTTCTCAATTGTCGTGCCAGATGGTGCGTTTACTTCTAACTTGCAGCACCTTCAAGTGGGCGATGGGCTGTACTTGGAAAAAATTCCGTATGGTTTTTTGACCTTGGCGCGTTATCAATTGCCTGCGCCACATGATTTATGGTTACTGGCTACAGGCACAGGTCTTGCACCGTTTTTATCCATGCTGCAAGATTTTGAAACTTGGACAAAATACCAACGTATTTATTTGGTTTATAGCGTGCGTACCGAAGCTGAATTGGCTTATGTCGATAAAATTCACGAGATTGCCGAAACTTTTGGCGAAGGGCATTCGGGCTTTAAATTTATCCCAATTATTACCCGCGACCCTCAAGCTGCTTTGCATGATCGTTTACCTGTATTAATTGCTAATGGCGAATTGGAACAGGCTGCAGGCAGTGTACTCAACCCTGAAACCAGCCATGTGATGTTATGCGGTAACCCTGCCATGGTGGATGACACCAAAGAAGCCTTAAAAGCGCGTGGTTTAAGCATGAACCGCCGCGGGGAAGGTAATATTGCAGTTGAAAATTATTGGTGAGGATGTGATACAACTATTCAAATATCAACTGTTCAAATATATAGCCAGCGCAGGGCTGATGTTTATAGTCGCACAAACCGTACAGGCTGAAACGGTGGAAACTCAGGTTGCTGTGCAAGATCACGTACTCATTTATGATGGGCCACTTAGCCCTGAAGCCAACGCACGTGCAGCGGAATTACTTAAACAGTCAGATAAAATTGATACCTTAAAAATCAACAGTCGGGGTGGCGAGATCGGCTTAGGTATTGATTTGGGCAATTTAGTCTTTGACCATCAACTTAATGTAGAAGTTGCGCAGTATTGCTTTTCTTCTTGTGCCAATTATGTGTTTCCTGCGGGCAAAGTAAAATATTTAAACTTGCGTAGTCAGTTGGGTTGGCATGGTGGCAGTTTGCAAAAAATGCAATTTGAAAGTGCCGAAATGGAACAAATGTATAATGAATATATTGGCCCAATCCGTGCAAAGGAAACCGCTTTTTTTCAGAAAATTAAAGTTCAGCAAAGCTCAACCATTGCAGGGCAGACTCCTGAATATGAAAAATATCAAGCGCTATACATCTAAGAAAATGCGAAGTTTTGGCATAGATCAGGTGCGTTTTAAGCAGGTTTTGTGGCTGCCTAAATCGAGTTTTGAAAATAAATGTATTTTCACAATTCGCTAAAAATTGGTTGTTGAGGTGATCTTCACCATTCATATAAAAACCTCATCTACAACGCTGCAGATGAGGTTTTTGCTTGGTGCGATTCAATTTTGAAAGCAACTTTTGAACGCAATGCTTGAAAGTGACTCTTCAAAGAAATTAGTGCACAAACATATCCATATATTCGCGGATTTCCTGAATCGCGCTATCGACATCGCTACTTAGCCAAGTCGGTTCAAAAAAACCTGCATAATGCTCTAAGCGCTCTTGAGGAACCACCAAACGCACAGGACATTCTTCTTCAAGTAAGCGCCACGGTAAAATTGGCACTTCATTATCCAGAAATGCAGCAATGTTGCGAATATCAATGATCATGGCATTCACACAATCTGGAAATGGCATGACCGAAAATTCTTCGGTACGACGACGGAAATATTCCAAATCGCCCCATTTGAGCAGATAGCTGGGCTTGCTAAATTCAATAATACCAATGAGATGCCCATCACGGGTATAGTGCAAGGCACATTGATGAGTGACGTCAGTGTCAAGATCAAGCGATACACTTTGTTGACGATACGCCATAAAGTTCAAAGTACACAAAAAAACGGTACGTGATTATAGCGCATTTCCCCGTGAGAGGCAGCTTTGTCGATATTGGGCAACATAGGTGGTACTTGAGGTATATTACATCTTTTCACCATCTTGCTATGTATTGTCACACAATAAGCGTGAGGAGCTTGTTAGTATGAAAATTCATCAGATAAATACATAAGTGAGGGGAACATGCCGCATGATTTCAATAAACCACCTCATGTAAACTCAGCTGAAGACATTAAGCGAAAAAAACGTATTCCAGTCTATATGCTTCTACTGGTGGGAATCTTTTTATTGGCATTGCTGATTTACATGATGGCGGATCGCAATCCGAGTCCGAGCGAAGCACCTCCTGGACATCCTAATCCAACCGTACAACAAGCAACGCCAAATAGCACGACAACGGGCACAGCTGGAGATGAAGCACGTGCAGAGGACAGCAATACTGCAACAGCAACAGATCGGTAGTTTAGCCTAAGCGTCAAAAAATCGTATTTACAAATTCAGCCTTGCCTAGATGCAGGGCTTTTTTGTGGATTTTCGCAAGGTTTATTATCCCTCCTTTGTAGAATTGTTGCGATTCTGCATCCCAAGGTTGAATAAAAAATATGCAAATTCTATGGTGGGTAGAGCTTTACTCAATAATTTGAATCGATAAAAAGCAGTTTTGCGCTGTAGTGCAAACCTAAAAATGAAGCTAATCACCATGAGGATTAAACAAGATGAATGATTATTTTAATGGGAACCTACATGGCAGAGGTTTTGATGCCATGTATTATTGGGAGCAATTTCAACCCATTTTAGCTGCAGTCGCAATTTTACTTGTCGGGTGGGTGATTGCATTATTGGTTGCGGGTGGAATTAAAAAGGTTCTACAAAAATTAGGTACCGATCAAAAATTATCAAATGCAACGGGGCATCGTTCAAATATTGAAGTGATTGTGTCGCGGGTCGTGTTTTGGGTGATTTTAATTATTGCGGTCATTGGTGCGCTGAATGTGTTGAATCTGACCAGTGTCAGTGGGCCATTCAGTAATATGATTCAGCAGTTCTTACTGTTTATTCCTTCTTTACTGGCTGCTGTAGCCGTTGCTTTTATTGGGTGGATTTTGGCAAATCTGGTCAAAGTGGGGATGCAAAAACTGTTGGCACGTACTCAGTTGGATGAAAAACTCAGCGCCGATGTCGGTGTGAGTGGTTTAAGTCAAAATATCAGTGAAATTGTTTATTGGCTGATTTTATTGCTGTTCTTGCCAATTGTGCTGTCAATTTTAGGCTTAAACGGTCTGTTGTTCCCTGTGCAAAACATGGTGAATGAAGTTGTGCTGTATTTACCGAACATCTTCATTGCAGGCGTGATTGTTTTTGTAGGATACATTCTGGCAAAAATTGTTCGTGGCATTGTCGAAGGTTTATTGGGTAGCTTGAATATTCAACAGCATGCTGAAAAAGTTGGCATCTTCAAAAATTCAAATTTACCTAAATTACTCGGTTCGTTTGTTTTCGCCTTGGTGATCATCACCGCCTTGATTATTGGTTTTGAGGCACTTGGCATTGAAGCTATTTCTCAGCCTGCGACTGCCATGTTGTATGAAATTATGAATGCGATCCCGCATATTATTGCGGCAGGTCTGATTCTTATTTTGGCTTATATGGTGTCGCGTTTTGTAGCCAATATTGTGGTGGAAGTGGTTGCAGGCACAGGAGTCGATGATATTCCTGCCAAACTCGACTTACAGCGCTTTTTAGGTACGACTAAAATTTCATGTGTGGTTGGTTATCTGATCGTATTCTTTACCATGCTATTTGCGGTATCTGAAGCGGCGAACCGTTTGGGCTTTGATCAAGTCAGCGGCTTGATTGCCATGTTTATCCAATTTGGTGCAGATATCCTGTTGGGTGCTGTCATTTTGGTGGTGGGTTTCTGGCTTGCGAATTTGGTTGCCAAAGTGGTACAGCGCGGTGAATATAACAGCTCGCGTTGGTTGGCAAACTTAGTCCGTATTTTAATTATGGGCTTGGTGGTTGCCATGGGCTTACGCGCGATGGGTATTGCAGACTCGATTGTGAACTTGGCTTTTGGTTTAACCCTCGGTTCTGTTGCAGTGGCTTTCGCACTTGCCTTTGGTTTAGGTGGTCGTCAACCTGCAGAGCGTGTGTTAACTGATTTGATTGATAAAGCTAAACGTGAGGCAAATCAACCGAATCCTTTGCACAAGACAGAAACGGCAACGTCAGCATCAAGTGTGATGACACCTATTGTATCTGAGCAGCCGCAAGCGTCTGTAAGTGATGTGACTACAACACCTGAAGCGGCAACTGATCATGCAGTGCCAGATACGTTAAAGGTTGATCCTGAACATCCACCAGTCAACAACCCATTTGGTTCGACAGGTGAGGCTGAACCAGATGTCGATGAACATCCAAAAAATGACCCGAAATAACCTGTTCAAATTTTGATTTGAATCGCTAAGATGATCGACCAATCACCGTATTGGTCGATTTCTTTTCGGTATTCATTAAAAAAGAGGAAACGATAATGTCCAAATCAGCACCCGATAAGTTTTTTGCCCCAATCGTGATTGCTGGCATCACCATCGGCTTTTTTGTTGCAGCCTATAAATTTGTTTTTGCCAAGCCAGAAGCCACCGCAAAACCAACTGAAAATGTTGAGAAAAATCATCCAAAAGAGGATAGACCAAGCTCTTAAATTATGTTAAAAATTAATCAACTTTGGCAGGAATGAGCCAAAGACTGATTTGGATAAATCAGATTAATCGCTTGGAAAGCTTGATGAGGGTTTAAGGGAAAAATAAAAAACTTGGGTTTTAACCAAGCTGAAATATTTGAGTCTTAAAATTCGCGCAAGGATGACAATAATGAGAGAAATCAATATGCTAAACAAATTACGTATCAGTTTAAAAGTTCAAGTGGCAAATTCGTTACCTATGCATCAACAAAATGCTGTGCTTAAAATGCAGCAAACTGAATCACGTTTGGCAAATACGCCAAAATTGGTATTATTTCGTACCGATTATTTAGAATAAAATAACAGGATTCACGTATTGCTGAGTCTTTATAGTACGTGACGGTGTTAAAGAAAAAGCCAGTTTAGAAAAAACTGGCTTTTGTTATTTATAATTTGATTTGCAAGATCAATATTGATTCATTTAGACTCGAAGCATTGCTATCACATACTTTTATTTAAGTGTTTCATCTAAAAGCGAACTTAAACATACTCCGATGCTGCATGTGCAGATGACCATGCCCATTGAAAGTTATAGCCACCTAAATGTCCTGTCACATCTAAAACCTCACCAACAAAATACAGGCCTTTTTGTTTTTTACTTTCCATGGTTTTTGAAGACACTTCTTGCGTATCTATACCACCTAAAGTAACTTCGGCAGTACGATAACCTTCTGTACCCGATGGTTTGACTTCAAAGGCATTTAAACGCGCGGCAATTTGTTCTAGCTTTTCATCACTGATATTGCCAATTGCCGTTTCAGAGAGTGCAGGCCAAATCAGTTGCTGTAATTCAGCCACTACACTTTTTGGCAGATGCTCGCTGAGTAAGGTGCGCAGTAAAACTTTAGGACTGCTTTGCTTTTTATTTTTAAAAAAGTCATAGAGTTCTAAGTAAGGTAAAAAGTTAATTTTAAAACTTTGTCCGACATCCCAATAATTAGAAAGCTGTAAGGCACTCGGCCCACTCAAACCGCGATGGGTGAATAGCAATGCTTCGGTAAAACTAGTCAATGAATTTGATAAAGTCGCATCCACCGCATTACCGCTTAAACGTGTAGTGACTTCTTTAAAGCTGTCTGAGAAGGTAAAAGGCACTAAACCTGCACGGGTCGGGTAAACACGATGACCAAATTGTTTGGCAATTTCATAGCCAATTCCAGAGCCACCTAAAGTTGGAATAGATAAACCGCCAGTTGCTACGACGACAGCGCTTGCTTGGAAATAACCCAAAGTCGTTGCAATTTGAAAACCTTGATCATCTACCGCATTCACGGCTTTGACTTCACAATTGGTTTGAATATCGACCAATTTGGTTTTTTCACATTCGGCTAAGAGCATGGCTAAAATTTCTTTAGCGCCGTTTAAAGTGAATAATTGTCCGTGTTTGCGTTCTTCATATTCAATGCCGTATTCGCAGACTAAACCAATAAAATCCCAATTGGTATAACGGGTGAGTGCAGAAATGACAAAGTGTGGATTATGTGAAATATAATGGTTTGGCTCGACTTCTAAGTTGGTAAAGTTACATTTACCACCACCCGACATCAGAATTTTTTTGCCCACTTTATTGGCTTTTTCCAGTACCACAACCGAACGCCCACGTTTACCAGCCTCTGCAGCCAACATCAAGCCTGATGCACCTGCACCTAAAACAACAACATCAACCTGATGAACCATGAGTATTACTCGGTAGACGAAAAGCGAGCAATTATAAAAGATTTGTGGGGGTTTTAATATGCTTTAAGCTTTCCTTGCAACCCACCTGTATGAATGGCCAGGATTCGAGTGTGGGCAGGGAAATGATTGTGCTGGATTAAATCAAGAAGTCCCATCATCATTTTACCTGTATAAATGTGTTCGAGTGGAATTTGATATTTTTGCTCAAAATTTTGAATAAATTTCAATAATTCAGGTGTAGTTTTGGCATAGCCGCCACCACAATAGGCATCGGTTAAAGACCAATTGCTTTTATCGGTCCATTGTTGAATGTCCTGTTTGAGAAAATCACCTTTCAAGGCTGAAAATCCTAAAACTTGCTGTTGTTCCGAGCTACTTTCAATGATGCCCACAATTGTTCCACCAGTACCCACAGCACAACAAATTACGTCATAATTTTCTAAATCATCAGGGGAGAGGATTTCCTGTGTCCCTTGAATGGCAAGGGAATTGCTTCCACCCTCTGGAATAATAAAGGCTTGAGGATATTGCTGTTGAAGTTGTTGTAAATATTCCACTTCATGGCGCAGACGATATTCGGCTCGGCTAACAAAATGCAGTTGCATGCCAAAATCTTGCGCTGTTTGTAGGGTAGGATTTAAGTCTTGGGTCGCAAGTTCTTGACCACGAATGATGCCAATACTTTGAAAGCCAAAGCGTTGAGCTGCATAAGCCGTTGCTGCAATATGATTGGAAAATGCACCGCCAAAAGTGAGGACTTGAGAAAAACCTTGCTGTTGTGCTGCCAAGAGGTTGTATTTAAGTTTAAAAAACTTGTTGCCCGAAATCTGGGGATGAATCTGATCAAGGCGTTTGATGGTTAGTTGAACAGGCTGGGGAAGTTCTAATGTTTGATAAGGGGTAGGAAAAGCAATGTGATCAAACATTTTTTGCGAACGAGAAATGAATTTGACCACATTGTAAATGTATTTGATTGAGAATGTCAGTGTAGGTTTATGAGTCGGTATCCACCGACGTGATCACCGACATACCAGGGCGTAGATTTTCGATCCCTTTTTGATTCGGATCAATGGTGATACGTACCGCTATACGTTGATCGACTTTGGTAAAATTTCCTGTGGGATTGTCAGGTTTAAGTACACTGAACTCTGAACCCGAAGCGGGGGAAATCTGTTCCACATGGCCTGGTTCATTGAGCAATGTCCAAACAATAGGTATCGCTATTCCACGATAGACGATGGCTAACATCAAGATATTGATATCTCGTTTTCCCCATTTCCAGTTGGTTCTATCCAAAGTTAATTGGACTTTATCGAATAAAAATATATTGAAAATTAATTGAGAAATTTGACGATAATCGAAATACTGATCTGCAAAGAAGCGTTGTATACGTCGATAAAATGATTGTGGTAAGCACGTGATGGGTAAGGCTTTAGATGCAGAAGAAAGATTACATTTCTGTTTTACAATTAATGCAAGCATAATCAGTGTAAAACATTTTACATGTGACTTGTTTCACTTTAGATACGTGTTTAAGATGAGATGTAACTCATTGAAATGTGTCATCATATTCGTCGTTAGAAAACAAGTATTATGCCATTATTTCAATGAGTTATCTTTTTTTGTCGTGTACAAAGATCGTTTTATCAAAGTAAGTTGAATAACCATAGGGCAGCAATTTACCCTATGGCTTTTTAAAATTTAATGAAAAACTGCTTCCAAAGCATTTAAGCCAACTTTAGGATCGAGTAAACCATTGTAAATCTCTGGAATTTCACGTTCGACACCTAAGAGCTGATAAATGGCAATCATGGCACAACGTACGGAATATTCCACAGTGAAAACCACATCATCTTCAAGCTCTACGAATTGACCTAAGAAAGCAAAGTTGACCGCATTTTCTGGAATGACCAATGGACGATCACCTGCTTTACGACATGCAAATAGGGCAGAAGCATAAGGCATCATTACTGTGGTAATGTCGGTATGTGCCAACACATGATCCAAAATGTCATCGAAACCAAGTTGATGAATCAACTCAATTAAAATCTCTTGACCCGTCGCTTCACTCATCGGTTTTTTAATGTAATCGCCGATATGGTCAATTTCAAAACCATAACCCCATAAGGTGAATTTACCTTCTGGTAAGTCAGCAAAATGCGGTTGAGCTGGAACGACCACAGATAGATGCCAACCAGATTCAAACCAAGTCATGAGTGCACCAGTACCCGGTTCATTTCCTGTGTAATCAATAATCCGTTTTAGCAGCACATCATCATGCATGGTGAGCGTAAAGGATTTCCATTTATGCTCATCAATGTTGCCATAGAAGGTCATTGGACGACCAAAATCAGGAGCTTTTTGAGCCAATGTTTCCCACAAACGCCAGCCATGATCTTGTCGATCACGAATCAGCTCAGGAACATCGAATTTATCGCCATAACGTGAATCAGCCGTAATCGAACCTAAAGTAAAGAGCGCAAGATCATGCTCACCCAGTTGAATTTGTTCAGTGCCTTCTGGAATGTTGACATAAAGTTGGGTTGCCTTACGTTCCTTCGTTTGGTCATCTTCGACAAAGTCTGCATCTGTGACATAACTACCGAAACGAACATCAACGCCTTGTTCCACCAACCAGCGTTGTAGAGGATGAATCATTGAATCATATTGATTGTATTTAGTTCGTTTCACACCTGCTAAGGTATGGATGCGTGGTAATTCTTGAATGAAACGTAGAAAATAACAGCGTAATTCCGCTGCGCTATGCCATTTTTGAAAGGCAAACGTGGTTCGCCACATCCGCCAAAAATTACTTTGGAAAAATGCATCATCAAAAAATTCATCAATACGGCGACTACCGATACGATCTTCTTTTAATGCCAGTAGCCGTAACATTTGAGCACGGTTGAGCGTTGATAATCCCAATTTTTGAGCTTCTGCAATAATATGATTTGAGTCGATCAAACGTGCTTGAGCATTGGTTTTAACTTGTTCGTTAAATTCACGACATTCTTCACGAACAGAAATGTTTGGATTTTCTAAAGATGGGATGCTTGAAAATAAATCCCAAGTACACAAATAAGTCTCATCAGTTAGCATACGTCCACCACGTGTGACCCATGCTTGGTTCGGATTAAGCGGATTATGTCCACCATCCATCGAACCACCAGAAACATTCAATTCTTCTAAAATATGGATATGTTCGGCTGGCACTTTAGCGTCACGAATCGCAAAAGCAGCAGCAGCCATACCAGCTATGCCTCCACCTACAATCCAAAGATGTGATTTAGAGCGGTCTAATGTTTTCAGTCTTTTATTTTGCATCTGATGTGCCTCGGTTGTAGTTCTAAAGAAAATTAAAGCCATAATTTTATTATGGGATTATATGTTTTAAAAATATATGAAAGTTCTGCTAAAAATCGATGATAAATTATTATCAGAAAAAAACTTTAATAGAAAAAATGGATGCACAATAAAATTTTACTGTTCATATGCTATGTTTTAACTGTTTGATATTGAAATTAAATTGAGTTTTTACTCTATTTTTGGTTTTTTTAATAAATATCAAATTGCTTGAAAAATCCTTAAATTTATAAACATAAATCAAAAAAATTATATCTTCTATTATGGTTTTTTAAGTAAAATAAATAATTGAAAATTATTCTAATCTTGAGGTCTATCTTGGAATCATTATTGATTTTAGGCTCTATTGCTTTGGCATTAATGTTGGGGGCAATTAGTCCTGGGCCTACCTTTATTTATGTGGCAAAAAATTCGATAGCCATTTCACGTAAGCATGGTTTATTTACGGCTTTAGGCACGGGTACGGGTGCCGCAATTTTTGGTTTATTGGCGGTGATGGGGTTGCAGGCTATTTTATTGGCAGTGCCTTCAGCATATTTTCTGCTTAAAATTTGTGGTGGTTTATATTTGTTGTTTTTGGCTTATAAAATTGTGAAGCATGCCAAAGCGCCTATTCAAACCAATCTTGCACATGGACAGCAAATGTCACTGCGCCGTGCGTTTACTACAGGTTTAATTACGCAGTTATCTAACCCTAAAATTGCAATTGTCTTGGCGAGTATTTTTACGGCTTTGTTGCCTAAAGAAATTCCGAACTATTTTTATGTGGTGCTGCCAATTCTGTGTTTTTTTATTGATGCAGGTTGGTGTTCATTGGTTGCAGTGGCTTTGTCTGCAGAAAAACCGCGTCAGGCTTATATTAAGTTTAAGGCTATTTTTGACCGTGCAGCAGGGGCGGTCATGACAGTATTGGGATTAAAGTTAATTTTTGGGATGAAGTGATTTATTTGTGTAGATACCTATGCCTTTTGGGAGAAGATTGGGATGAGGGTATTCTAATAATTAAAATGTTTGCCTTACTTTTAAAGGATCAAAAGTAACAAAAATCCTTTGTTCGTTAGAGGGCACGTCCGTGTGCCTAACGAACAGGCTACATCCATGTCACCTTTCTGTGCGTTAGTACTTAAATCAATATTCATCCTCTTCGAATTTGATAGATGGAAAGTAATGTTTAGGGTCATATCCGTCACAATATTCAAATGGAATATTTTTAATAAAATCATATTTATTTATAAAATTATTTTGGAGCCATTTTTTTCCAAAACGCGATAAAACATTGAAAAAAAGGATATAAAGCTCAGGATTTGAAAGTTGAGCACGGTAAATTTTTATTAACTCGTATTTTTCAAAATCACTTAGGATTTTTGATTCATCTACTATTTTTATAGCATTATACATATTTCTAAAATAAGAGCTTAAATGAGTTTGATTGGTTTTCAATAAGCAGCCTCTAGAATCCTTTTCCATTAACCTTTTCTGAATTTTAATAACTAATTCTTCATTAAATCCGTTATACCTTGATAGTTTATTTACTATAAATGTCGTCCAACTTCCCTCTATACCAAAGTAAAAAATAACGTATGAGATATCTAATATTTGTGATTTATTGAGTTGGAGATTTTCTTGTGCAGAAATTTCTTGAATCGTTTCTAAAATTCCTTTGAACTGAATTTTGAAGGTTACAAAAGCCTTTTTTCCTTCTTTTGGTGGGTGTTGCGGATCGGTATTGGGTAAAGAAATATTTATCAAATGTTGGTTGTGATAATCAATCATTTTAAAAAAATTAGACTTTAAATTATTTTTCTGCGCTTCATCTTTTTGATTAATAATTGTATAAATCAAGAGGAATATGCTTGATGCACTTAAGAGAGTACCTATAACTCCTCCATACAAATTACCTAAAGAAGCTCCTAAATTTGGATCAATCAAGGAGGTTACTCCAATTTGAAAAGCTTTGTTGGTAAAAATAAAATAGGTAGCTAGCAAACTAATAATTATCAAGACTATTGGTAGAACTAAGCAAAAAAACTTTATCCATCTATTCATTATTTATAACTATAAAAAAACCCCACTAAAATATAGCAGGGCTTTTTATCAGTGTCTAAAAATTAAGACACTTTATCACCCGGTTTCGCACCACTTTCAGGTGAAACCACCCAAACGCCGTCACCATTACCCGCAGCGAGTACCATCCCATTAGAAATACCAAAACGCATTTTACGTGGTGCAAGGTTCGCCACCATTACCACCAATTTGCCTTTTAAGTCTTCAGGTTGGTAGAACTCACGAATACCGCTAAACACGTTACGTGGCTCGGCTTCACCAACATTTAAAGTCAATTGAAGGAGCTTGTCAGAACCTTCAACCGTAGCCACTTCAAGAACTTCTGCAACACGTAAATCAATTTTGACAAAGTCATCAATGGTGATAATTTCCGCTTCACCGACTTTAGGTTCTGCTTTTTTCTCTTTGGCTTTTTCTTTTTTCTTTTCCGTTTTTGGTGCTTCAGCAGGTGCGGCTAAAGAATCTTTAGATGCATCTACCATTGCAGCTACCGCTTTCGGATCAACACGTTGCATGAGTGGTTGGAACAACGCAATTTCATGACCGACTAAAACAGTTTTACGTGATTCAAAGTTAAAGCTATCTAACTGTAAGAAGGCTTGAACTTGTTCAGCCAAGGTTGGTAGTACAGGCGCAAGATAAATCGCCAATTGACGGAACAGGTTAATCCCCACAGAACATACGTCATGAACTTGCTGTTCTTCACCTTCAATTTTGGCTAAAGCCCAAGGCTTTTTCTCATCAATATATTGGTTCGCTTTATCGGCCAATGCCATAATTTCACGAATAGCAGTAGAAAATTCACGCGCTTCGTATGCTTGGGCAATTGAGTCGCCTGCAGCAATAAAGCTTTGTACCAACTCAGGTTCTACACAGCTCGCACTTAATTTGTTATCAAATTTGGTGTTGATGAATTTGGCACAACGGCTGGCAATATTCACCACTTTACCTACAAGGTCAGAGTTTACTTTCTGCACAAAATCATCCAGATTTAAGTCAGAGTCTTCAACTTTGTCAGACAGTTTTGAGGCAAAGTAATAGCGTAAATATTCAGGGTTTAAATGCTGTAAATACGTTTCTGCCTTAATGAATGTGCCGCGAGATTTTGACATTTTTTGACCATTTACAGTCAAGAAGCCATTTACAAATAAACCTGTAGGTGTGCGATAACCCGCACCATCTAACATCGCAGGCCAGAATAAAGCGTGGAAATAGACGATGTCTTTACCAATGAAGTGATAGACTTCTTTGTCTGAATCTTTTTTCCAATAATCGTCAAAATTCAGGTCGGGGCGTTTGTTTTTTACGTAGTTTTCAAAACTCGACATATAACCAATTGGCGCATCAACCCAGACATAAAAATATTTATTTGGTGCATCTGGAATTTCAAAACCAAAATATGGTGCATCACGTGAAATATCCCAGTCATTTAAACCGTTTTCAAACCATTCATCCAATTTGTTGGCAATTGAAACTGGCAAACGACCTTCATCGCGCGTCCATTTTTGTAAATATTCACCAAAATTAGGCAATTTAAAGAAGTAATGATCTGATGATTTTTCTACAGGTGTTGCGCCGCTCAAAGTCGATTTTGGATTAATCAGCTCAGTCGCATTATAGGTTGTGCCGCAAACTTCGCAAGAATCGCCATATTGATCTTCCGCTTTACATTTTGGGCAAGTGCCTTTAATAAAACGATCTGATAAGAACATGCCTTTTTCAGGGTCAAATAATTGCGTAACAGGACGCACGGCAATATTGCCTGCATCTCGATTTTTGACATAAATTTCACTGGCACGTGCGCGGTTGGTGTCGCTATGCGTTGAATCATAATGATCAAAATGCACGCCAAAACCGTCAAAATCACGAATGTGTTCTTGTTGCACATTGGCAATTTGCTGTTCAGGGCTAATTCCATTGGCTTCGGCACGCAGCATGATTGCTGTACCATGCGCATCATCCGCACAGACATAAGTCACGTCATGTCCCATTGCACGCATGGCGCGAACCCAGATATCTGCCTGGATATAACCGAGTAAGTGACCCATATGGATCGGACCATTGGCGTATGGTAGGGCGTTAGTGACTAAAATTTGACGCACGGATATAACTCTCTCAAATAGGGACGATGCAATTCGGGCAATTTTACCTTAGATAGCACATAGATGCACAAGGGATTCCAGGAATTCTTTTCAAATCCGCTTAGAAGGCTAAATACAATATCGAAACAAGCTCTTGGTCTGCATTTGAAGATAAATCATGTCAAAAACCAAGCAATATACTCAGAATTAAGTATTTCAGTGATAGCACGACTTAACCTTATACTGAATTATCGTTACACTATCAAAATCGCGGTATTTCCAAACTTTGGAGTAAATCTATGTCTTGGCTTTCTTCACTTAAATCAGTTTTTTCACCTTCGCATACGGTGAATGAGGAAGCTATTCAGCACGTGCTACAAAGTTATATATTGCCTGAATCTGAACATGCTTTAAAAGATCGTATTTCTCAAGTGAATGTGCAAGGTGATATTCTGCAAATCACCATCAATACTTATCCTGAAGAAAAACAACATTTACAACAAATTCATGATGAACTGGCAGATGCTTTAGAAAAATGCGGCATTAAAGAACTGAATATGCATGTGATTCAGCAGAAATCTGGACAGAAAAAAGAAAGTTGTGGGCATCAACATGCTGAAGATGAAAGCTGCGCAACATCGACCACACAGACTGCAACATCTCATTTACCACCGGTGGTCGATGCTGCGGGCCAAAGTTCAATGCAAGAAGCCGATCCGAATAATCCACCGATTCAAAAAGCTGCGCCACACCAACGTGATGTGCCGAAACATCCGCGTATTCAAAACGTAATTTTGGTATCTTCAGGCAAAGGCGGGGTTGGAAAATCTACCACTACAGTAAATTTGGCTTTAGCTTTGCAAAAGCTCGGCTTAAAAGTTGGCGTATTGGATGCCGATATTTATGGTCCAAGTATTCCGACCATGCTCGGCAATGCAGGCAGAACCCCAATGATTGAAGCCGAGCAGTTTGTACCGTTGGATGCTTTTGGGATGCCTGTGTTATCCATCGGACATTTAACAGGTGACCACAATACACCTGTAGCGTGGCGTGGACCAAAAGCCACAGGAGCATTAATGCAGCTCTTTAATCAAACCTTATGGCCAGATTTAGATGTGTTGATGATTGATATGCCACCAGGAACGGGGGATATTCAACTGACCCTTGCACAGCGTATTCCTGTAACGGGAGCGGTGATTGTGACTACACCACAAAATGTTGCCTTAATGGATGCTGTGAAAGGCATCGAGCTGTTTAATCGTGTGCAAATTCCTGTGATGGGCGTAATTGAGAATATGTCGACCCATATCTGCTCAAACTGCGGCTACGAAGAACAAATTTTTGGTCAAGGTGGTGGCGATAAACTGGCAGAACAATATGACATTCCGTTGCTTGGACGTTTACCATTGAATGTCAGTATTCGTGAAAATGTGGATGCAGGCACGCCGTCAGTGATTGCAGGCGATGATGCTGCCGATAGTTACATTGCGATTGCCAAGCAAATTGCAAAAAAACTGCCTAAAGCTGAAAAAGATCAGAATCGTATTTTCTAGTGAGGGATCTCAGCTTGGAATGATTGCAGTTGCAGTCATTAAGTTATCATCCTTTAAATTTTGACTGATTCACCTTTAAAAGCTAAGTCACAATATTTTGAAAATTTAGCTCACTTCGGTGAGCTATATTTTACTGATTAAAAAACACGCAAACATCTGATTTAAAGGTGTTTAATCTTCAAATACCTTAAAAATGTTAAGAAAAAATGACTTATAAGTTACCATTCGATTAAAAAATATTTCTTAAATAAGTGGTTGAATAAAAATAATAAATCTAAAATGTAAGACTGATTAAGAATTTGTCTTACAAAATATTTTTTGCCAATTGCAATAAACTATTTTAATCTGCGCTCATTCAGTAGTGAGGTCAATGCATGATTTCATGGTTTTTTATCGGTTTGGTGATCACAATTTTATTGACACCAGGGCCAACGAATACTTTGCTTGCATCATCTGGTATTCAGGTTGGTATCCGCAAATCTTTCCGATTAATTCCTGCAGAAGCATTGGGTTATTTGATCTCTATTACACTTTGGGGTGCCTTAATTGGTACGGTGTCTACCCATCTTCCATTATTGCCCATCATTCTAAAATTATTCAGTGCAAGCTATATTATTTTCTTGGCGATTAAATTGTGGCGTACGGCCAACGTCGAGCAAAGCTTTAATCAACCCACGATCCGTGCCAGTGAGCTATTTTTAGCGACTTTACTGAACCCTAAGGCATTGTTGTTTGCCTCTGCGATTTTCCCAACAATTGCATGGGTAAAAGTAGACTATTATGTGGCACACATGCTGGCATTTTTATGTTTAATCGTGCCGATTGCCTTTTTCTGGACATTTATTGGTTCCGTGCTTGCTAAAAATAAAATTAGCTGGCTCAATCAGTGCAATCTACAAAAAACAGCTTCTATTGTGTTGCTGAGCTTTTCAATTCCTTTAAGTTATTCGGCTTTGTTGAGTCTATAAAACCAAAGTTGTATCTACTGAAAATGATCATTGCACTTAAAAAAGCGATGTGAGGGAAACGGCTGGTTTTCATTAACTTAGATTTCAGTTAAAGTACAGCACAGTTAAACATTCATATTTTGGATAGAAAATAAATGGCAATTAAGTCTGATCGTTGGATTCGCGAAATGAGCGAAAAACACGGCATGATTGAACCGTATGCAGAAAACCAAGTTCGCTTTGACGAAAATGGCGAGAAACTCATTTCTTATGGTGTTTCTAGCTATGGTTATGACGTACGTTGTGCACGTGAATTTAAAGTCTTTACCAATGTTCACTCAGCAATTGTCGATCCAAAAAACTTTGATGAAAAAAGTTTTATCGATATTGAATCAGATGTGTGCATCATTCCGCCAAACTCGTTTGCCTTGGCGCGTACCGTTGAATATTTCCGTATTCCACGCAATGTATTGACAGTATGCTTAGGTAAATCTACCTATGCGCGTTGCGGTATTATTGTGAATGTCACGCCACTCGAACCCGAGTGGGAAGGTCATGTAACTTTAGAGTTTTCCAATACCACGAACTTACCTGCACGTATTTATGCAGGCGAAGGTGTGGCACAAATGTTGTTCTTTGAATCAGATGAAGTTTGTGAAACCTCGTACAAAGACCGTGGTGGTAAATATCAAGGGCAGACAGGCGTGACCTTGCCTAAAGCATAAGTGATTAACCCATCACAATTTTTCTGTTGAACAAGCGAGCCAATGTGCTCGCTTTTTTTCATTCATCGGAAAGCTGTGCTGTTTAGCCAGTTTGTTTTGCATTTGCATAAATATTCAGCATAATTAAATATGAGAATGCTTTGGCATAATCACGTTTTTAAGGATAAAAACACTCAAATAAATAGCCAAGCTATAGATAAATAAAAGAAAGATGCGGAGCATCAGATAAAAGGAAGGTCGAGATGACTGAACACGCAATTACTTTCCCTTTTCGTAAGCGTTGCTTAGCCACTGCGATAGGCTTATTTTTGACGAACCCGAGTTATGCTTTACAAGCACTCTCCGATGACTCTTTGTCAAATACCACAGGCGAAGGGGTTGCTTTAGTCCTTGATGATTTCAAAATGGTGTTTCAGCAACCGAATGACCTATCAACAGGGTCGAGCTATACACGTGGGCTAGAAAACCCAAGTCAATATGATACGGGCTTTATTCGTATTATCCCGACGGGGGAGAATTATGCGCAGTTGGCAGAAAGTGCATACCATACGGTTTATAACAATACTTATAATCAAAGTGTTTTAGAAGGTAAGGCAGCACATAAATATAACGAAACTTACCGTTCAACTTATGAACAAACCTATACAAGTCAATATTCAACTCTGTATCAAGAATATACTAAAAATATTGAAAAAGATGTTGAAGCGAAAACAGAAACATTTACATTTGATGTTCGTGAAGGTTTTTTTAATAATGAGACACTCAAGTATTATTACAATCAACGTCTTGCAGACTATAGGGATGGGACTTGGGGGATTGGAAAGAGTTTAAAAAAAGATGGAACTACTGCATATACCACACGACCAGTTAGCGAGGATCCAACTGGCGTTTTAGAGTATGAAAAGAAAGCAAAAGAATATGCTATTACAAACACTTATGAAATGCTTGATCTTTTATATGGGAGTCGGTCGGCAGAAGCTAATAATGATTTATTGAATTCTGATTTTTATAAAGGGCTTAGCAACTTCACTCGAGCAGACCAAGTTGGTTCACAAGTAGCCACATTAATACAGGCTGAAATAACTAAAGAAACAGCATCGGCTGATATTCGGGCT
This sequence comes from Acinetobacter sp. Lyrl_1, assembly GCF_051948795.1. Classification (NCBI taxonomy): domain Bacteria; kingdom Pseudomonadati; phylum Pseudomonadota; class Gammaproteobacteria; order Moraxellales; family Moraxellaceae; genus Acinetobacter; species Acinetobacter sp. Lyrl_1. The sequence continues at coordinate 93,143 of NZ_JAYJLK010000001.1, read as the reverse complement.
AAATATAATGCGAGTCAACTTGCAGAAGATACAGCCAAGTCTGCTGTGGCAGAAATTTATGCTCAAATTATACAATCGGCTGAACAGGCAGCGGCAATTGCTGCATTAGGTTCTCCTGTGCAATCATTAAGAACCAAAGCAGATGTCTTTATTTATGGTTTAGCCTTATCTAAAAGTGATAACTCATTAAGCAGTCGTTATAGCAATCAAGGCTTTAACTGGGGTTCAGCAGATAACCCATGGTTATTCCGTGCAGGCACAGAAAAAGTTAAACAATTTAAAAATGTAGAAAAAGATGTTGGTTATTTAGCACTAGAGGCACCACTCGCAACTACTACGCCAACTGAAAGTGATAATAATATTAAACTGGGCTTTTGGACTGATATTTTTTCACGTCAGTTGAACTCAAGCGCAGAGGTTGATCCGAGCACTGGAGCACCAAAATCGGGTTTAGATAAAGAGCACCGTTTACGTACTCAGTTTGTTGCTAATGGTTTAAGTCTAAATGGTTCACAGACCCGAGTATTTCAGACTTTAGACTCGGATAACCCAAATCATCATCAAACCTTGGGTATGGCAAGTGTATTGCGTTTAAATACCAATGATAATCCTGCGAATTTAAGTTTCACAGATTCAAACTTAGACAGTAAAGGGATCCGCATTAGTACAGCAGCGAAATCAGATACTTTGGATGGAACGGCGGTCACACCAGCAATAGATGGTTCATTGGCACCAGTTTTTCATGATACAGAGGGTTTGTATTTATACAGTCCGAATATCAATTTAGTTTTAGGGAATATGTATCAGCCTTTTGTGGTTGGTTCTGAGGGCAATAATATTGTGCTAGAAGTAACACGTATTCCGAATGTTCCTGAAATTTACAATAAAATTTATCAAAATTATGTAGATGGAAAGGGTGGGTATTTAGGTTCTACAGCATTTACAGGTTCTACCTGTAATGTGGTGAGTTGTGGCACACCGCTAAAAGCCAATGTCAATGACAGTGCTGCGATGTATCAAGGACGTAATGCGACGCATAGTAGTATTGCAATTGGTACTGTAGAACGCTTGCCAAATAATATGTTGCGTGCCAAAGATCATACGGATGCCACAGGTGTTGTATTTAAGGGTGTAGATGGTACTGCTAAGAATCTAGGTTCAGTTGCAATAGATGGTGTGCTGATTCAGCACCTTAAATTTAAAACAACAGGTCTATAAAAGGAGAATCATCATGTTGAAAAAACTGTCTTGTATTGCATTGATGTGTAGTCCTTTGACCCATGCCAATTTAATTGCACTGGAAAATCATGAATTAACGCAGGCTACTGGTCAAGGTGGAGCAGACCTCAGTTGGACGTTATCGTTAAACCATGAATATGCCGAAAATTTAGAACTCAGCAATATTTCTAAATTTAATGGTGGGACTAAACCTACAGAAGTTTATTATCGCTATAGTAAAAATTGTGCTGACAATAATGTGCTTTGTCGTTTAGCCATTGCACCCAATAACCATGAAGATAATAACGGCAATAAAAAATGGCTGGTATTTAAACAAATTCAGGGCACCATACAAATAGATAAATTTTCTTTAGATGGCACGACTATTATTAATCATAAAAATGACCCACAAACGGCAATGCAGCTTAAGTTTTATGATGATAAGCCATTAAAAATAAGAAATTTGGGTTTTGCAACCATGGTGATCGAAACAGGTACAGGGCAGGGAGCAAATGAAGGTTATGCAAATTCAGAGGTATATACCAAATTTCAAGGAAGAAATTATCAACAAGATGGTAGTTATAACTTAGTTCAGCAAGATGTACCTTTGTTTGATCAGGGCGCTGAAAAAGGATTTATGGGCTTAAATATTCACGGCAATATGCACATGTCTGGCAATGTGAAAATATTTAGCTACAACTGTACAGGTTCAGCAGCAAGTCGTTGTTGAATATAGGATTAAGTACAGTATAGGGAAATAACAATGAAAAAAATAATGCAGTTGAATTTATTAACATTGAGCGTACTTTGTGCGCAACAAGTGTATGCTTTAGAGCTGATTGCAGACCAGCATTTGTCTGATGTAAGTGGGCAAGATGGTATTGTAATCACCCATGAAATGTCTAAAGCCACGATTAATCAAGTCAATTGGTATGATCCTGATTTAGTGGCTGGAACTCAACAGGGTTTAGGCTTACATAATGTAGAAATTAAAGGACAGAATAACCAGCCTATTATCAGTAAGCTTGCTTTAGATGTGGGGAAAACTGATGTTGGCGCAGGTGTGCGTATCGATGCGAGTATTGATGCTTTTCAATCGACTGCAGATTTAAACTTGGTCAAAAAAAACTGTGTCGGAAATAGTTGTACTAAAGAAACACAAAGCTTGGGTCAGTTCGGCTTAGAAACTAAATCACCTTTAAAAGTTTTATTAGAAACCAAAGCAGGTTTATTCAATCAAAATGAAACGGCACATTTAAACTTCCAGTTACAGAATGCCAAAATTAGTCATGGTTTAGGTAAGCATGAATTATCTATGCATGATTTTAACTTTAATTTTGCGACTGACGGCTATATGTACATTGATGCCGATGAGGGATTGGTCTTTACCACTAAAAATGGCACCACCGACCATTTTGTGAATCTTGGACGAGTGAAAGACCTGAGTGATGTTGCTAGTAGCCGACAAAATGCAACTAACCCTGGGGTCAATATTGACTTGCGTTATGATGATAAAAATTTAATTCGCTTTGGTGCATCAGGTGCGGTAAGCAATGCGAAATTGTTTTTTAATGGGCATCAAAAAAATGTTGCCAATTTTGACGTTTCGAATAAGGTCAATGGTGTAATTGAAACTAAAAATACCGCAGTTACAGGCTACGATACTGTGGTGGGGCAAGGTGGTTTGCATTTGGGCTTATCTGCTGATTTTACCAATCAAAATACGGCAGGCTTGGCTGCAGGGCAATTACCAACAACCTTAGAAATTGGGCACACAGGAAAAGGCAGTTATGCGGTTGAGTTTTCGAATTTAAGACCGCTAACCACACGTGATGCACAAGGTAATTTACACAATAAAAATGCCTCTATCGATTTTGGCGATATTTATATTAATACCGTACAAGCGAAAAACCTCAATTTTTTAGTCAATGAAAATATTAAAAATACCATTGGTGCAACCAGTCCTATTTTAAACCAGTTGCTATCGAGTAGGCTTGAAGGTGACCAGTTCTCACTGATCGCTGTTCGTGGTATGGACTTTCAGTCTATTGCAGCCAAAGCTAGAATTATTTCTGACAACTCTTTAAATGAATTGACAGGAGATGGTGGTTCTTGGGGTATTGGGATTCCAATTTATAATTTAAATGCCAATGTGGCCTTGTCGGGTAAACAATATCTGTCACCTTATGATGGAACGAACAAAACTGGAATTGGTTATAACGCTATTGTTTCTACCGAAGGTTATGGCATTGATTCAAAAACAGGCTTACCAAGTACCACTTCTATTATCTTAATTGACGGGCAAGACAGCCTGCATGCTGGTGAAGCTGTCAACTATTATGCTGGTTTAAGAAATATTGATGCATTAATTCAGTCCGACGGTGTGATTGGTTATGAAGATGAAGGGATTTATATTCGTGCAGATCATTTATTAGTTGCAGCAAAAGCAGAGTTAGCGATTGGACAATTACCAGGTTCGAAATACAACTGCGTCACAGGATCAACTAAATGCGGTGGCTTTGTACCTTACGATAATTTCTCTAAGAAAGATGATGTGTTGACCACAATTGCTTTTAAATTAGATGGCAATGGTGAATTGTTGGTAATTCCTGGAGTGGATCCTACCGATACTAATCCGAACTCAAATTTTTTGTCTTTTGATGCGAACTTTAAGTTTAGAAGTTTAGATAGCACAGAAAAGTCGAATCCGAAGAACTTAGGTAGTTATTTTAGTTTAATTAATGAAGATCAAGTGAATAATGAAACTGTTCAAACTTCTTCAATAAACTTGAATCGAATGGAAGGTCATTTAGGTGTTAAAGGAAAAGTTGTTGTCAGTGCAGATACGGTCACTTTAGACAATCAAGTTAAATTTAATTATAAAAATGATATTGCTCAACCCTTTAAAACAGACTTTGCAATGTCTACCAATGGCAATATGCAGAAAATCGCATCTGTCGCACTTACAGGTGGAACCATGCGCAGCACATTGGGCATTACGCCACGCTAAAGGATAGAAATAAAATGAAAAAAAAATTTTTAGTTGCATCTATTTTAAGTACAGCCTTTTCATTCAGTTCTGCTCAAGCGATGCAGGCTTTAAATGATGATCAGTTATCTCATGTACAAGGTCAGGCACTTTTGAATCTGATGACTGCGACAGATCAATCGCAAGGGCTCAACTTTTATAAGCTGAGTGTTGATGCACTCATGGAGCTCAATGCCAACATTAAAACGCTACAATTGGGTTGTGGTGGTGTAAATAATGCGATTGGTAGTAAAGCGGGATGTGATATTGATATTTCTAATATTTCGTTAAGTGGCTTGAATGAATCCTATGATTCAACAGGTAGCCCAAAGTTTAATGGTGAACGTGCGGGTACTAGTGCGCAAATTACCAATCCATTTATTGAATTTGCGATTAGTGGAAATAGTGCGTCAACACGTGAAGTGGTTGGTTTTCGCTTAGGTGCTGAAGAAATTTTAGGTCTACTGACTTTGGGTACAGATAACGTGCAAAACCCAAATGACGGGATTAAAAGTTTCAGTGGTTATATGAAAATGGCACAAACGCAAGGGCATTCATTTACTAAAGAAGCTAAATTTGGTAATGCCTCTGACCAAAAAATTAGTGGGATACTGACTGCGTTGGGGCAGGATCGTGTCTATACAAGTAAACCTGGCGCAGCAGGACATACTGGGATTACCGTTCCATCGATGCGAGCTGATTTTACGATGCCTGAAACAGTAGTGACTGGTCAGCGTATGGAGTCCGCTATAGTTACGGGTATCCGTTCAACATTAGCTTCTATTCCGCTAGCGGCAACAGAGTCTGGGACATATACTGGTGATGTAAATGGAACACCTGACTTTTCAAAAGACCAGTTATATGTCACATTTCCTCCTTTATTGTTTGGTTCTGTTGGTGATCACTCATTCTTTAAAATGAGTAAGGGTTCTACATTAGAAAATTTGAATATGGATATTACTTTTGTCCAAGCCCTAAATATGATTCACAATATTCCTCTGACAGGAACAGGTGGATATTTATCTTTACAAAGCAAGCCAGTGCAGTGGATGGGTGCAGATGAAAAAGATATTGCACAACAAGGTTGGTGGATGTCGTTTAAGGAACCAGTGCAATTAGGTTATTTGGCAACTGCGGATTTGGTAGATGTTTCTGCAGTACTACCACAGGTCGCAAAAGCATTAACTTCTGAGTTAATGCAAGATAAGCATAATGTAGATGTAAGTTTGTTAGAAGCATTAGGTTCATTGGCTGGTACACCAATCGAGCGTAAAATGAATATCGATGTTGGTAGTTACACAGGATATTACACGGGTCAACCGGCCAGATTAACACTTAATAATCAGGTTTTACAAAACCAAAATGTTACCCCTAACTGTTATGGCGGTATGAAATTCTGTTAATCCCAAATGAAAAAAATCCCGCAACTTGTGCGGGATTTTTTATACTCAGTGTTCAATCTTATTTGGCAATTTTGATGAGTAATTCTTCTTTCGTTAGGTTGCTAGATTCAGCATCACGACGACCTTTATATTCAAAAGTACCTGCATCTAAACCTTTCTCACCAATCACAATACGGTGCGGAATACCTGTAAGCTCAAGGTCAGAGAATTTCACCCCAGGACGTTCATTACGATCATCCAGTAATACATCATAACCCGCAGCTTGAAGTTCAGCATAAAGTGCTTCTGCTGCTTCTAATGTGCGAGGTGATTTATGTGCGTTCATTGGTACAATCGCAATTTCAAATGGTGCGATGGCTGCAGGCCAAATAATCCCTTTATCATCAAAATTTTGTTCAATGGCAGAGGCAACGACACGTGTTACTCCAATCCCATAGCATCCCATGGTAACAGTAAACGGTTTGCCATCTTCACCTAATACTTTGCAGCCCAACGCTTCTGAGTATTTAGTACCAAGCTGGAAGATATGACCGACTTCAATACCGCGTTTAATTTGTAGAGTTCCTTTGCCATCTGGAGATGGATCGCCCTCAACGACGTTACGTAAATCGTAAACTTCAGTATATTGTGCATCGCGTTCCCAGTTCACACCTGTTGCGTGTTGATCAACTTGGTTTGCACCTGCAACGAAGTCAGACAGTACTGATGCAGCACGGTCTACAATCACAGTTATGCCTTTTTCAACCAAACCTTGTGGACCAACAAAGCCAGCAGTTAAACCTAAAGCTGCAATTTGTGCATCGGTTGCAAAAGTAAGTGGTGCAGCAATCTGTGGATGCTTTTCTGCTTTAATTTCGTTGAGTTCATGGTCACCGCGCAGGAATAATGCAATCACAGGCACTTGACCTGTTTCATCTGCAACACCTTGAACCAAGAGCGCTTTGACTGATTGGTTACTATTTGTGCCTAAAAATGCAGAAACTTCCGCAATGGTTTTTTGGTTTGGTGTATCCACAATGTTGAGTTCTTGGGTTGCAGCAGCACGTTCACCCACCAAAATAGCTTCAGCCATTTCAATATTGGCTGCATAATCAGATTCGGTAGAGAAGGCGATATCATCTTCACCGCTTGAAGCCAGAACGTGGAATTCATGTGAACCAGAACCACCAATAGAACCTGTATCTGCTTGTACTGGGCGGAAGTCTAAACCTAAGCGCGAGAAAATACGGCAGTAGGTGTCGTACATGACATCATAGGTTTCTTGTAGGGAGGCTTGATCGGTATGGAAAGAATAAGCATCTTTCATAATAAATTCGCGTGAACGCATTACCCCAAAACGTGGGCGAATTTCGTCACGGAATTTGGTTTGAATTTGATAGAAGTTGATTGGTAATTGCTTATAGCTTTTTAATTCATTACGCGCCAAATCGGTAATGACTTCTTCATGTGTTGGGCCAAGTACAAAAGGATTGTCGTGGCGGTCTTTAAAGCGCAGTAATTCAGGACCGTATTGCACATAACGACCTGATTCTTCCCAAAGTGAGGCAGGCTGAGTGACAGGCATAAATGTTTCTAAAGCACCTGCGCGATTCATTTCTTCACGAACAATGGCTTCAACTTTATTTAGCACACGTACACCCATTGGCAGCCAAGTATATAAACCTGAAGCCAATTTACGAATCATACCCGCACGTAACATCAGCTGGTGAGAAATCACCTCGGCATCGTTTGGGGTTTCTCTTAACGTAGCAAATAAAAAGCGACTCGCGCGCATGGAAACTGTCCTAAAAAGTGAAGCGTTAAATGGAGTTTTTTCAAAGCCAGATTATACAATAAAAATCGGGCTAAACTTGCGTTAAAATTTAGCCCGAACGATTGTGTGACTTTGCGTGAGATTTTAAGAAATCAGTTTACGCGTTTGGCGTAACATAAAATTCTTAAAATCGTCTAAATAAGTGAAAATGACAGGTACGACCACCAAGGTGAGTAGGGTGGATGTAATTACACCGCCAATGACTGCGTGTGCCATAGGCGCACTTTGTTCGCCGCCTTCACCCAAGCCAAGTGCGAGTGGCACCATCCCCATCACCATTGCACTGGTGGTCATTAAAATAGGGCGTAAACGGGTTTTCCCTGCAGCTATAATTGCATCATAACGTGAATCGCCCTGATCCATGGCTTTTTTAATAAAATCAATTAGTAAAATCGCATTTTTGGTGACCAATCCCATCAGCATAATAATACCGATAATAGAAAACAGGTTCATGGTCGAGTTAAAAATAAACAGTGCCAAGAATACTCCAATCAACGATAAAGGTAGGGAAGCCATAATTGCTGCGGGGTGAATGAAACTGTTGAATTGCGAACCTAAAACAATATAAATAAACACAATAGACAGGGTAATTGCAGTCAGTGCATAACCTGCAGATTCAGCCATGTCAGCATTGGCGCCTTGTGTATCGAAGCTATAACCTGCGGGTAATTTAAAGTTATCCTGAATTTTTTGAATGTCGGCACCAATGTCACCTGCAGGACGTCCTGCGGTGTTGGCTTCGACCAAAACTTCACGGGCTAAATCACGACGGTTGATTTGTGCCGCACCTAAACTTTCCTCAAACTTCGCCACACTTGCCAAAGGCACTAAAATATTTTGTCCATTGGCATCAGTTTTTTTTGAAGTTAAATACATATTTTGCACATCGCTCGGCAAGCTACGATGGTTTTCTGTAAGTCGAACATTGACATCGTAGGTTTCACCACGTTCATCTTGCCAAGTGGTGACATCATCCCCCGCAATGAGTGGGCGGATAATATTGGCAATTTGATTCACCGATAGTCCTAAATCACTTGCAAGGACACGGTTAATATGAACACCTAATGTAGGTTTAGGGGCTTTTAGCGAGCTTTCTAAATCGACAATACCATCCACCTGAGCAATTTCTGTCATAAAGCGGTCAGAAATTTTTTGTAATTCTGCTAAATCGGGGCCTTTAATAGACACCATCACAGGTTTTTGCCCACCAGAAACCGTTTCATCGGCAGAGGCGACAGAGGTGATGGTGATGCCTGCAACACTTTGTAGACGCTGGCGGAATTCGTTATTGAGTTCGGTTAGCGTTTGTTGACGTTCATTACGTGGGCTGACAGTTACACGCAAATTAACATGATTTTTCCCGCGATCTGTTACGCTGTTAATGGCTCCGTAAGTCGCACGTACTTCAGGGTGTTGACGGATGATTTGATCTACTTGTTTTAATTTTGCTTGTGAATATTCAAGCGAGGCATCTACAGGTGTTTCAAATTTAATCCGAATTTCACCTTTGTCGGGTACAGGTACAAACTCTGTGCCAATCAGTTTGGATAATCCGAGTGCTGCAAATAATGAACCCACGGCAATCAATAAGGTGATAACGCGAAATCGTAGTGCTAATTTTAAAAGTTTTTCATAATGATGACTTAAATTGTCGAGTTTGTTGGAAATCCAGTTTAAGAAGCGTTTTACTCGTCCAGGTTTTTTATTGGGATTTGGTTTTTCTGCCCAGTGTGCAGAAAGCATTGGATCCAGCGTAAAACTGACAAACATGGAAATCAGTACGGCAGTACTGACGGTGACACCAAATTGATAGAAAAAGCGTCCGATAATTCCGCCCATAAATGCCACAGGTAAAAATACCGCCACAATGGTTAGGGTGGTTGCTAAAACTGCCAAGCCAATTTCTTTAGTACCATCCAAAGCAGCCCTGACATGGTCTTTGCCCATATCGGCATGACGCACAATATTTTCACGAACCACAATTGCATCATCAATCAATAAGCCAATACTGAGCGAGAGTGCCAGTAAGGTCATCATGTTGATGGTAAAGCCAAATGCCCAAATAAAGGTGAGTGTGCCGAGTAGGGCGATTGGCAGGGTCAATCCTGTAATGGCGGTAGAACGGAATGAACCAAGAAACAACAGTACAATCAGGACTGCCAGAATCGCACCCTCAATAATGGTGCGCGCTACATCACGGATACTGCCACGAATCCCTTTAGAAGAATCCACCACGACCTTTGCAGTCATGCCTACAGGTAGTTGGGTCTGAATACGTTCTAAGGTTTTGTAGGTGTTATCAACCACTTCAATAACATTAGAGTCTGAACTACGCAAGATATCGACAGCAACCGCAGTTTGCCCATTTAAAAATGCACTGGTTTCCAGCTCTGCCTGACTGTCTTGAATTGTGGCGACTTGTTTTAAAAAGATTGGCGCACCATTTTTATTGGCAATAATTAAATCGCCAAAAGCCAGAGGATGAATGACTTTGGATTGGATTTCGACCACCAATTCACTATTGGCTTGTTTGAGTGTGCCGCCAGGTACTTCAATATTTTCATCTTTGAGCGTGTTGATGACCTGATCCACACCCAGTCCAAAACTCATTAACTTTTGTGGATCTACCTCAATACGAATTTGTCGCTGTGCATCACCCAATAAATTAACAGTTCCGACACCAGACACAGTGCGCAGTTGCGGTACAACTTGTTGATCTAAATAGGAACTTAAATCACGCAAAGACATTTGTGAGGATTCAAACACAATCGACATGACTGCATTCGCAGTTGGGTCGTAGCGCTCCACCACAGGGTCTTGAATTTCATCTCGAAAGCCTGCACTGACAGACGAAATTTTATCGCGTACATCTTGTGCCGCCACTGCCGAAGGAACATCTAAATTAAACTCGGCAATAATAGTAGATAACCCTTCACTGGATTGTGAAACCAGTTGTTTGAGTCCAGAAATGGTGTTGATCTGATCTTCCATTTTCTTAGTGATTTCAGATTCAACTGTTTCAGGTGATGCACCCGGATAACTGGTATAAACCACTACAAACGGAAAATCGACGTCAGGAAATTCTTCCACGCCCATACGTTGCCATGAAGCCAAGCCAAGCACCATTAGACAAAACATCATCATGATGGTAAAAACGGGATACTTGACGCTAACTCGGGTAAACCACATAACAACGATCCTGATTTTTTATTTATTGGACATCTGCACTACTGCATTGAGATGAAATTCAATTTATTGAGGGTTATTTTGAATGATCACCTGCTGCTGAATTTGATCGGGGTTGAACACCACTCGACTGACTAGATCACTGCTCTGTAAGCCTTGAATCACAGCAGTATTGTCACTATAGCGCTGTTCTAAAACTGTGATATCCACGCGGGCAATTTTTTGATCTCGAATCACCCAAACATAAGGTTTGTTTTGGATATCGTGAATGGTATTGAGTGGGATGATTTGCCCTGAAATTTGATTGCTTGCCAAAATATGACCATCTACAAAAGCACCAATACTGAGTGAGGGGAGGGCTTCTAATGGAGTGGCAAAAAACTCAATTTGACGACTGGCTAAATCTGCCACTGGGGAAACGCGGCTAATTTGTGCATTAAATGTGTTTGCTTGCCCTTGGAGTTGATATTCAATTTTTTGACCAATTTTGAGTGCGGCTTGTAAGTCGCTTGGTAATTTGGCTTGAATTTCTAATTGGTTCGGATCGACGACTTCAAATAAGGTTTGTCCTGCAGCCACAGTTTGCCCAGGCTCAACCTGACGTTGGGTAATGACACCGTGAATTGGACTGGTAATCGTGCCATCCTGATCGGCTTTTAGTGCAATATCGACATTGGCTTGTTGGGCGCGTACATTTTCCATTTGCGCACGATAATCTAACTGACTTTGCTCATATTCCACTTGTGAAATAAAACCCTGATCGAGCAAACGTTTTTTTCGTTGCATCATGTTGTGGGCTTGGTTGGCTTGCGCTTGCGTTGCAGCTAAATTGGCGCGAGCTTGTGCTAAACGCGCAGCATTATCCTGATTATTTAAGCGTAGCAAGGTTTGACCACGTTGTACGCTATCGCCCACTTTGACATAGACTGAAGTTGCTGTGGCAGTCACCTGTGCTTGAATACTACTTTGATTGACTGCACGCACTGTGCCTGTAAAGGCAGTTTTACTGATTGCGCTGCCTTGTTGTGGTGTCACTAAATCTTGCTGAATGAGTTCAATTTTTTCTGATACTGTTGTTTTATTTTCAGTTTCTGTTTTTTGGCAGGCACTCAGCAAAATACATAAGCCGATTGCACCAATACGAAAAATGGGTAAATGCTGCCGATTAAACCTAACTGCGATACGCTGTGCAATGTGCATGCATATTTGTCCTTATTGATTGCCAAAATGACAAGGTAATTCAAATCAACTATTCAAGTGCTTTTAAGCGAGTAATAATTCTGTCGTATTCTGCTTGTGTATTTCGATAGCTTGTTTGTAAAGATTGAATCATATCTTTTTTAAGCTCGATGTTTTTTAAGTTATTGTCCAAATTGGTTTTTAGTTGTGCAGGCACAGGTTTGACCTTGCGTAAATACTCCATTTCTTGACGTTTAAAAGTAATACGGTCATTTTGCAGCTGTTTGAGTTGTTCTTGTTGGAAAATAATTTGCTTTTTAATATGTGCTAAAGCGTTATTACGTTTAGTGATTGCGGTTTGACTATTGGTATAGGCTTTTTTTAAACGCTGATCAGATTCCATTTGATACGCTTGAGCAGCACGTTGTGGGGCTTTTTTAATATCCATTTCAGTGTTGTATGGACGTGCGCGCTGAATCACTTGCATGTTACGGTCTAATGCTTCATAGCCATGACGAATATGATTAGGTGTCACATTACTACTAATATTTGCAACGCCATGTTGATCATAATAGCGATACCACACCGCTTTGTTCTGGCTGTCAGCCATGAGTGGGGCAGAGGACAAGAGCAGTAAAGCAAGCATGCCCAATTTAAGTGACTGCTTATTTTGTTTTAATTTGACAGCGAGTGATTTTGCAAAAAAAGTGCTCACGTTGTCCCCCACAATAAAGTTGACTAAATTACTTAAATTACACGTAATAATAGTGTTATATTAGATCAAAATTAGGAATTAAAAAAATACAACCGATAAAAAATATCAATGGTCACAAGAAAGTGTGAGCGGTTTGGTGATAATGGTGTAAAAGTGTAGATTTACACTAAATATGTTCATTGAAACTACAAGTAAAGATATGTTAAAAATACGATCAATGTGTAAGATTTTTCTACTCAGTTGCTTGTACAAACAAAAATGGGAAGGGTCATTGAATGGACGATAAATTCCAAAATCTAAAAGTCATGGTGATTGATGATTCAAAAACCATTCGCCGTACAGCTGAAACACTTCTGCAGCGTGAAGGTTGTGAAGTGGTTACCGCAGTTGATGGATTTGAAGCTTTATCCAAAATTGCAGAATCAAATCCAGATATCGTATTCGTAGATATTATGATGCCACGCCTAGATGGTTACCAAACGTGTGCCTTAATTAAAAACTCGCAAAACTACCAAAACATTCCTGTCATTATGCTATCAAGTAAAGATGGTTTATTTGACCAAGCTAAAGGACGTGTCGTGGGTTCTGATGAGTATCTGACTAAACCATTTAGTAAAGATGAATTATTAAACGCCATTCGTAACCACGTGACCGCATAATTATTAGTTAGTTAGATTTATTGGGGAAAATAATGGCTCGTATTCTTATTGTAGATGATTCACCTACAGAAACATTCCGCTTTAGAGAAATCTTGACCAAGCATGGTTTTGAAGTCATTGAAGCAGCGAATGGTGCAGATGGCGTGACCATGGCGCAAGCTGAATTACCAGATTTAGTATTAATGGATGTGGTTATGCCAGGCGTGAATGGCTTTCAGGCAACACGTCAAATTTCGCGTGGTGACACCACCAAACACATTCCAATTGTAATTGTGAGTACCAAAGATCAGGCAACTGATCGTGTTTGGGGGAAACGCCAAGGTGCGAGCGATTACTTAACTAAGCCTGTTGACGAAAAACAATTAATTGATGTGATTAATCAACACCTTAATGCAGGATAAGCTATGGCTGCAAATGGTTTTATTGAATTGCTTCGGTTATCTAAACGTGGAAACAAAAACTACGTTAGTACCGAAAATGAGGTAAACCGCTGGTCAGGCATTGCTTTTGAGATGATGGGGCAATATTTCGTTGCTCCATTAGGAGAAGTTTCTGAGGTTATTTATCCACCGAAATATACGCCAGTGCCAAATACCCAACCTTGGGTAGTAGGTTTAGCGAATATTCGCGGAAGATTACTTTCAGTTTCAGATTTGGCACATTATGTTTCTGGGCAAAGCAGCCAATATTCACCTACTCAAAAAGTAATGTGTATTAGTCATAATGACCATTATGTCGGTTTAGTTGTAGATCAAGTTTTGGGTATACAGCACTTTAATAAGAAAAGTTTCTTTTCTAAACACAATGATTTAGATAGTAATTTACAAGAATATTGTCAGGGGTATTTTCACCAACATAACCAACAATGGCATGTTTTCTTATTTAGTCGTTTATTGCAAAACCCAAAATACATGAACGCATCTATAAAATTTATAAATTAACTGTCGCGCACCTAAAAAATGAAGGCGTCAATCGGGGAGAAGCTGCATGGGCTTTAAACTTAAAAAGAAAAATTCAGGCGAAGAAACCGTCCGTAAAGCAAGTGGTCCAGGTTTTTTTGCAAAATTACAGGCGCGAACAGAAGAGTTTGCGAGTGTATTTGGCGAAACAGAAAAATCTAAGCCACTTATTTTAGGCGCAGCTTTTTGTATCATCTTATCGCTTTTCCTGTTGTTATACCTTTTTTATAGCGTGCCGCGTAATAACGATTTTACCCGTAGTTTGGGTGATTTACGTCTGTTGTCACAAACCATTTCACGTCAAGCAACTGAAGCGACTGCATCAGGTACGCCTGAATCTATTAAAAACTTAACAGATTCACAAAAAGCCTTTGCTGCAAACTTAGAAACAGTGAAAGATATTCATGCTAGCACAGATACACTGCGTGAAGTGGAAACACAGTGGAAATCGGTTTCTGAAAATATTGATTTGATTGCTTCGCAACAAAAAATCATTAACCAACTCTATGACACCAACATTGCAATTGGTGAAACCATTCCGGGTATTCAGGCTGAATATAACTTGATGGTTGACCAAATGGCACGTCAAGACATGCCAAGTAGCCAGGTGGTTATTGCAAAGAACCAAGTATTCATTGCAGAACGTATTTTACGTTCAATCAGTTCTGTATTAACAGGTACAGACAGTTCACGTGAATCTGCAGATGACTTTAGTGCCGATACCGAAACGTTTGGTGCTTACTTGGCAGCACAGTTAAATGGTAGTGTGGAACTTGGTGTACAACGTATTACTCAAGAAGATTTACGTAGTTCATTAGAAGGTATTCAAGCAGAATATGAAGATGTATTGAAATCTGCTGCTGCAACAGTTTTAAATAACTCAACACAAATTGTAAAAGTACGTCAGGCATCATCTTCTATTTTTGATCAGTCAGATAAGCTTTTAACCAATTTAAATAAATTGTCTAGCGGTTCAGGTTGGTCTATTGCAATTCCTGCAATTGGCTTAATTGCAGCATTACTTGCGTTCTTATTCTGTGTATTCAAACTCTTGAACTTACGTGGTGAAGCCGATAAAACTCGCGTGGTTCGTCTACAAGATGAATATGACCGTAACCAGAACGCGATTTTACGTTTACTTGATGAGATTGCCGACCTTGCGGATGGTGACTTACGTTCATACGCAACAGTATCGGAAGACTTCACGGGTGCCATTGCCGACTCGATTAACTTCGCAATTGACCAATTACGTGACCTTGTATCGCGTATTCACGAAACATCGCACGAAGTTGCACAATATACGGCAACCACACAGAACATTACCAACCAGCTTGCTGAAGCATCTGAGCATCAGGCGCAAGAAATTGCAGGTGCATCTGCCGCAATTAACGAAATGGCAATGTCAATTGACCAAGTATCTGCCAACGCTGAAGAATCAGCAGCGGTAGCAGAACGTTCAGTACATATTGCATCGAATGGTGCAGACGTTGTAAACCGTTCAATTGAAGGTATGGATATCATTCGTGAGCAGATTCAAGAAACCTCTAAGCGTATTAAGCGTTTGGGTGAATCTTCACAAGAGATTGGTAACATCGTTGCCTTGATTAACGATATTGCCGACCAAACTAACATTTTGGCATTAAACGCAGCAATTCAGGCGTCTATGGCGGGTGAAGCAGGTCGTGGTTTCGCAGTCGTAGCCGACGAGGTACAGCGTCTAGCGGAACGTTCAGCATCTGCAACTAAACAGATTGAAACACTGGTTAAAACCATTCAGACTGATACCAACGAAGCCGTAATTTCGATGGAACAAACCACATCGGAAGTTGTACGTGGTGCGAACTTATCTAAGGATGCGGGTGTTGCACTGGATGAAATTCAAACGGTATCAACCAACCTTGCGAAATTGATTTCTAACATTTCGGACGCTGCAAAACTTCAGTCTGCTTCTGCAGGTCACATTGCAACCACGATGAACGTTGTACAGGAAATTACCTCGCAAACGACCAGTGCAACTTTCGATACTGCACGTTCGGTATCTGAGTTGGCCAACATGGCAGAATCATTACGTGAATCTGTAACTGACTTTAAACTACCTGAATAAGCGGGATTCCAGCTTGGGGAAAGGTGTACCTATACACTGTTATGGGTACACCATCATTCAGAGATAAAGCATCGCAAAGATGAACTTAACTTTTGGGTTAGGGGCATTCAGGATGGTTACAATTAAGTTGAAGTGCCTTTTGGTGCTGAAAACGTAAGAAGCCTTAGCTATGAAAGAAATATTAAAAAATTTAGTCGGAACAATGACGCTTCCTGAAGATAGTTATCTTGAGCAAGATGCGGAAATTCTTGAAATTTTTGTCGAAGAAATTGAAGAAATCTTCGAAGAATTAAATCCATTATTTACAACTTGGTTTGCGAACCCAACAGATCAAGAAACTTTAGTGACTATTCGTCGTCACTTTCACACTTTAAAAGGCTCGGGTCGCATGGTGGGTGCGAAGTCTGCGGGCGAATTGGCATGGACGGTTGAAGATACTTTAAACCGTGTGCTTTCGGGTGCGGTAACACTCAATACTGATATTCAAAAATACGCAAAAACTGTTTTAAATATTTATCAATACAAGCTTTATCCAATTTTTAAACAAGTCGGTTTAATTGATCTTGATTTACGCCCATTAGTGCTTTTAGGACAACAATTACAGCAAAACCAAAGTCCTGAACCTGCATTGGAAGAGTTGCTGATTTTAGCGGATCAACTGACTGCAACTGATATGCCGACAGGACTAGAATTGGCGGATGCTGCAGTTGAAACAGCAGTAGTCACAGCAGTTGAATCATCTGAAGATGTTATAACTGCTGAAGAAATGCCGCAGACAGAAGTTGCACAAGAAGAGGCTGCTGATGCGAGCCTATTGGCTGAAACTCTGGCTATTTTTGTGGAAGAAGCTGAAGAGCATTTAGCAACAATTGATCAGTTCTTGGCGCAAGATCAGATTCACTCACAAGACTATAATGGCTTAATTCGTGCTTTACATACACTGCGCGGCAGTTCGTCTATGGCGCAAATTGATCAAGTTTTTCAAGCCAGTTCTAAAGTTGAAAACTTGTTTAAAACATTTGTGCAAGATGAAATTGAATCCACCTCTAAAGAAACTGCGCTGTTGGTGCAATATGCAGAATTTGTCCGTGATTATCTGCATGTGCTTCGTCAAGGTCACTGTGATGGTTTAGATGTTATCTACGCAACTTTTAATAAAGCATGGGATAGCTATGGGTTTAGCACCAGCGATACGGAAGACTCCAACCCTCAAGGTTTGGTGTCGAAACTTATTGAACTGAATATTGATCGTTTACTTGATGCCGAATTTGAGTTTGATAAATTGGCGCAAGCGCAATTCCCAAGCTATTTAGAAGAACTCAGCGCACAAGCACAATTATTGGTAGAGCATACCGATAACCGTGCGTCTGTGGGTATCCATCAATTTACTGAAGAACTTAAAGCCGCTTACGACAGTGTTTTAGCCAAGCCAATCTTGCTTAACTCTGAATATGGTTATGAGTTGTTTGCACAGGCGCACCAAGAGTTTATTCATTTATTCGATACTTTGGCTGCGGGACAGCGTGTTACGGTTACAGAAGACATTCAGAAAACCTTAAATGACTTAACTGCATTTGTGCAGCAAGACATTGATGCAAATGTATTGGAAGATGTTGAAACATCAGAGAGCAACAATGCTGTGGAAACAACAGTTGTTGCAGAACCTGAAGCGGCACCAGTTGCAGTTACTGGCGAAAGTTCGGGCACTGTGAATTTGGCACAATTGTCACAACGTATTGCATCAGATCAACAAAACATGCATGCCTATGATGCCAATAAAGACTTCGATCCTGACTTGCTGGATATCTTCTTGGAAGAAGCAGAAGAGCTTTTGGTGGGTATGGATGAAGATGTTAATACTTGGTCAAAAGACGCCAGCGATACTTCGGCATTAAATAACTTAATGCGTTATTTGCACACTTTGAAAGGTGGCGCAAATATGATTTCTGCGACGCATATTGGTTTAATTGCACACAACCTCGAGTCGATTTACGAGCGTATCATTAACAACCAAATTGTTGTTTCACCTGCGTTAATTCAAATTATTCGTTTGGTGCAAGATGATATTGCAGACCGTATTCAGACCATTCGTGATGAGCGTGTAGACTATGCAGCACCAGAGTCAATTGCGATTTTAGGCAACATTGTTAGCTTGGCACAAGGCGATGCAGATGCGTCAGTCGCAGGTGCAGCAACCGCTGCGCAGCCTGAACAGGCTGTTGAAGCAGAAGAAGTTGATGCACAGCCTGAGTTCGCGGCAGAAGCGTTGCAAGACACGACTGCAAATTTAGCTGAAAATGACGCAGTTATTGCTGATGATGCACATCTTGAAGACACCGCTGCTGCGGCATTTGAACCGATCACAGAAACTGCAAGTCTTGAAGCAAGTGCTGAATCTGAAGATGAGCAATTACATTCAATTGTGGTTGAAACTTTCCGAGAAGAAGCGGAAGAAATTTTGGATGCTGCAGATCAGCGTTTGAAACAATGGTTTGAACAGCGTAGTGACCGTAGTATCTTGCTTCAATTACAACGTGCGGCGCACAGCTTAAAAGGCGGTGCACGTATGGCTGAAATTGAGCCTGTTGCGCAAATTGCCTATCAACTTGAAAGTGCCTTTGAACAGTTTGCGGTGCATCAATTTAACTCAAATGTTTATGATGCCTTGTTGCAAACCACGTTAGCGTGGTTACGTGATGCAATTTTCAAAGCAGATTACAGCAATTATGACAGCTTAAAATCTAGCTTGTCGGCAATGCAGTTTGTGGATGTATCTGCACAATTGCCTGAGCGTTTAACGCATACCGACTTGTTATCGCCAAGCCGTAGTTATGAGTTTGTTCAGGGTGATGGTACAGAGCCGCCTGCAATGTCGGGTGAGTGGGGCGAAACCACACAGCTGGATAATAGCAATGAGATGATTCGTATCTCGGCCGATTTAGTCGAGAAGATGATTGACTTGTCAGGCGAGAACTCGATTAACCGTTCACGTATTGAAATGGAGCTTGGGCAACTGGGCGGTACGTTGAATGAGATGGAATTGGCGATTAAACGTCTTGCCGATCAGTTACGTCGAATGGAAGGCGAGCTGGAATCGCAAATTATTGCCAAGCACGGTTCTGAAAACTCACGTTATGCAGACTTTGACCCATTAGAGATGGATCAATATTCATCGTTGAATCAGTTGTCTAAATCTCTGGCGGAATCTGCATCGGACTTGGTGGACTTTAAGAGCACCTTGGCTGAAAAAATTCGTGATGCTGAAGGTTTGTTATTACAACAATCACGTATTCAGGCCGAAATTCAAGAAAGCTTGATGCGCACACGCCTTGTACCATTCTCACGTTTATTGCCACGTTTACAACGTATTGTGCGTCAGACTTCATCGACCTTAAACCGTCCAACAGAATTGGTGGTTTATAACACTGAAGGTGAATTAGACCGTACCATTCTAGAGCGTTTGGTGACACCGTTTGAACACATGCTGCGCAACGCGGTTGACCATGGTATTGAAGACCCTGCACAACGTGCTGCAGCCAATAAACCTGAAGTTGGTAAAATTGAACTGAACATTACTCGCCAAGGCACAGATGTTATGGTGACTTTTGTGGATGATGGTAAGGGTATTGATGATGCTAAGATTAAAGAAAAAGCATTGAGCTTAGGTTTAATCAAAGCCGATCAGAATTTAGATAAAAATGAAATTCTGCAATACATTTTCCACCCAGGCTTTACAACAGCACAATCGGTTACACAAATTTCAGGTCGTGGCGTTGGTTTAGACGTGGTGCAAAGTGAGATTAAGGCGCTCGGCGGTCACGTTTCTGTAGATTCAACATTAGGTCAAGGCACAACCTTTAGTATTCGTGTACCAACGACGGTTGCGGTATCCGATGCCTTAATGGTTAAAGTTGGTGATCAACAATTTGCTGTACCGTTGGCGCAAATTGACCGTATTGTACGTATTGCACCAACCACTTTGGAATCTTACTTCAACAGCAATGAAGATTTCTTCCAAATTGACAACCAGAACTACAAGTTACGTTACTTATCTGAGTTCGTTGGCAATCAGCCATTACCGCGTTTAAGCCATGTGGGTCATTCACTACCTGTTCTGTTAATTAAAGGCAGCACAGGTCAAACCATTGCTTTACTAGTCGATCAGTTGATTGGTTCGCGTGGTCAAATTGTTGTGAAACCAATTGGACAACAGTTCTCAAGCATTGGTGCAATTGCAGGCGCAACTATTTTGGGTGATGGTCAAGTTTGTTTGATTTTGGATGGTCAGAACATTGCCCGTCAAATTCTTGCAACGCAACGTACTAAACAAGCCAGCGATCAACGTGATAGCCAACGTCGTGATACACGCCGCTTAATTATGATTGTGGATGACTCAGTCACCGTACGTAAAGTAACTTCACGTATGCTTGAGCGTCAAGGTTATGACATCGTGACTGCCAAAGATGGTGTCGATGCCATGGAGCAGCTTGAAAACGTCAAACCTGACTTGATGTTACTGGATATTGAAATGCCACGTATGGATGGTTTTGAGGTGACTAACCTTGTACGCCACCACGACATGCATAGCAATCTGCCGATCATCATGATTACGTCACGTACAGGTGAAAAACACCGCGAACGAGCGTTTAGCTTGGGTGTGACGCACTACATGGGTAAACCGTTCCAAGAGGCAGAATTGCTTGCCAATATTGAACAATTATTAGCAGTTAGTCAGGGGTAAACGATGAGTCAGACGAATAGTCCAAATTTACTCGGGCAAATCAGTCAGCAAGAGCTGCAACATTTAATTACCGTATCTACCGGTTTTATTGATGCTTATATTGTTGAATGTCATGGTAAACAACCAATGCTGATACCTCAAAATATTGTGTTGTCAGCGCTGGATAACGCCACTCAAGTTAAAACTGTGGAATGGCACGAATCGCAATTGCCTGTTTATGCGGTCAATGACCCAGAGAAAAAAATGGGCGTGGCACTGGTTATTGAAGGCGATGAAATGGAGCAGCGTTTTGCTTTGATGTGCAATGAAATGCCTAAAACCCTGCGCTTGCGTATTTCTGAAGTGGTAGATGATGACCAGCAAACCACGACTGATCCTGCGGTATTCCAATATGTCCGTATGGGTGAGCAGGTCTTTCATGTGCCTAATTTGCAATACATTCAAGAAAATTTGACGATCTAAACGCAATTTTCTCCGTTGTAAAATAGAAAAGGAACTCAAATAGAGTTCCTTTTCTGCTTCATGCAACTAATCTTATTGGATTTAAGTTAGTAATCCTTCCAAAATCTGTTCATAAATTTCTGCCAATGGCTCTAAATCAGCCACATCAACATGCTCGTTAATTTGGTGAATGGTGGCATTGAGTACGCCTAACTCCAACACTTGTGCACCTGTCGGCGCAATAAAGCGACCATCAGATGTACCGCCACTGGTCGATAATTCTGTTTCAACACCTGTGACATTGCGAATGGCTTGACGTGCAGCATTAACCAATTCGCCCACAGGGGTTAAAAATGGCAAACCTGAAAGCGTCCACTCGATTTCATAATCCACTTGATGGCGATCTAAAATTTCCAAGACACGTGCTTTTAGCTCATCTGCAGTCACTTCAGTCGAATAACGGAAGTTAAAGGTCACCGTCATGTTACCTGGGACAACATTGGTCGCACCTGTTCCTGCTTGAATATTTGAAATTTGAAATGAGGTGGCAGGGAAGTATTCATTGCCATGATCCCACACCGTTTCACACAGTTCCGAAATCGCTTTAGACGCGGTATGAATCGGGTTAATTGCCAAGTGTGGATAAGCCACATGACCTTGTTTGCCTTTTACAGTCAAGACACCATTGAGCGAACCGCGACGCCCATTTTTAATAATATCGCCTAATTTATGGGTACTTGAAGGTTCACCTACCAAACACCAAGTCATTTTTTCCTGACGTGCTTCTAAAGTTTCAACGACTTTGACGGTGCCGTTAATAGAGGGGCCTTCTTCATCAGAAGTGATCAAAAAGGCAATTGAGCCTTTGTGATCAGGATGTTTGGCGACAAAGCGTTCAGAGGCAACCACCATGGCTGCCAATGCGGTTTTCATGTCGGCACTGCCACGACCATAAAGTTTGCCATCACGAATTTCAGGTACGAATGGATCGGTATTCCATGCGTTTAAATTGCCAGTTGGTACAACATCGGTATGACCTGCAAAGCAAAAGACTGGTGCTTCCGTACCTTTACGCGCCCAGAGGTTATCTACATCGTCAAAACGCATAGATTCAATCTTAAATCCAATTTTTTCTAAGCGTTCTGCCATGAGGTTTTGACAGTTGTGATCGACAGGAGTGACAGACGGTTGGCGTAAAAGCTGAAGGCTTAAATCCAGAGTAGCAGAAGAGGTCATGAGAGTTTCAGACGTTTATCAAGAGTAAGTGCTAATAATAGGGGAATAATGCAACAAAAGTGAAATTTTAGCGTGAAAAAACCTTGTCCGAGAACAAGGTTTTTTGTGGTTTTTGTGAAGATATTCCTGAAATACTCAGAATTATTTGCGAATTTCTTGTTGGGTTTTTTCAGCAGTATTACTCACCGCATGACCTGCAGAAGATACGTCTTCGCCCACGCCTTTAATTGTATTACAACCCGTTAAAACAAAGGCTAATAGTAGTGAAGTCGCTAGAATTTTTTTCATGATCATCTCCAATATGTTCTAGATAGATTATTTTGATGTGTTTTTTAGCTTAGGAAATAAACAGAATAATAAATAGGCAACTTTTATGGTGCTTACGTAATAAAGTGTTGAAACTGGTATTCAGCGTGTTAATGGTGGATAGCTAATCAGCGGTGCAGCACGATACATATAAAATTGTGAATGTGCCGCCCGATAATACAAGCCATCTCCCCACCATTGATTAGGATGGCTACTGGCTTGAGCATTTTGACAAATCCATTCATGACGTTGCAGGCGATAAAACTGTTCTGTTTGTGCAGGAATATCACTCCCCCAAAGACCTAAACGACGAGCGCGATTAACCCAGTATGGCACAAGTGTTGTAGATGATTGTGCCAAGTGATGTATGGCGAAATACAATTGTCCTTTGAGTACAGCAAAACGGCGTTGAATCGGCACATCCAAGGCTTGTTTAAATTGAAATTGCTTTTGACTAAAATGATTCAGTTTACGCGCTAAAGTATCGGAGCGGTTTAAACCATACCAGTGTGCCAAAGAGCAATCCGCTTCGGCTAAGTAGTATTTTAATGCGACTTCCCAGTGTTCAACCTGCTGCGTGTCATGGTTGTGCAGTAAAAAATCCAGTTCACCCACAGTTTTAGCACCATCAATAATTTGAATACTGTGCCCCAATAATTCGAAGGGATGATAGTCACGATCACGCAGCCAAAACCACATCAACATTTCAAAGCGTAAGCCTAAACGGGTACTTTTCAGTTGATTTAAAAAATCGTACACCGCTTCGGGATGTGAATCTAAATAGGCTAAACGTGATTGATAAGCGTGATAATGGTGTTGCCAAAAAGTATCTGAATGGAATTCAAAAGTATGTTGAATGGGCAATTGCTCAGGCACAGCACATAAAATATTCGGACTTGCCACACTAAAAGCCAACTGACGGATAAGCGGGGTTTTGTAGGTCAGCCATACTTCGGGCAGAAGCTCGGGTTGATGCAACTCAATCATTATGAATCCATGCTGAAAAATGCAGAATTACAACGGAAAATTAAAAAACGCTTTATACTACCGCAATTCGTAGTTTAGGACAGTGGTATGCAAAGCTTGTTATGGCGAAGTTTAGTGGTGATCTTTGTCATCCTTGGCTTTATTGGTGCATTGTTGCCGGGTATGCCTACTACAGTTTTTTTGATTTTAGCAGCTTGGGCATCGTCACGCGGTTGGCCGCAAATGGACAACTGGTTACTGAATCATCCTAAATATGGCAGTACACTCAGAGATTGGCGCGCCAATGGTACTGTACCGCGTAAAGCCAAATGGTTTGCAACGATCATGATGAGTATTAGTGCCGTGATCATGCTGTTCACAACTGCGCCCGTTGCGGTCAAAATTTTTACCAATACCACCATGTTGGTGGTGTGTATTTGGTTGTGGTTACGTCCTGAACCACAGCCGCCCACGAAAGAAGAAGAATAGGGTAGCGCAATGTCTTTTTTATACACACAAGCAGATATTTTGATTGATTTAGCCGAGCAAACTTTATATTTGCCGAAGCATCAGAAACTCTACGTCATCTCGAGTGGTGTGAATGGCATTGGTGAAACTGAAAATAGTGGTAAAACACCACGTGGCTGGCATGAAGTCGCTTTAAAATTTGGTGAAAATGAACCTGAAAATGCAGTATTTATTGCGCGTCAACCGACAGGTGAAATTTACAATTTAGATTTAGCTGAACAATTTCCTGAACGAGACTGGATTTTAAGCCGCATTTTATGGCTCAGTGGTTTGCAAGAAGGTTTTAATCAAGGCATCGGCTGCGATACTTTTCAGCGTTATATTTATATACATGGCACACCAGATACAGAGCCGATGGGAATTCCTGCATCGCATGGCTGTATTCGGATGCGTAACCACGATATTTTAGAATTGTATGAACTGATTCCAGAAAAAGCCTTGGTTTATATTTCTGAACACAAGCTAGATTTAAATAGCTTAGGTTTGCTTGGTTGATGGTGCGAGTCAATTGAATAAAGTTGTATCTATCACAACATAAAAAACCAATACATTGAGCAGGTAGAGTGCAACGCTAACAAGTTGAAAAGCACATTAATTTTGCTTGAAAACTAAAATAACTTGCAGAATTTGTTTGTTTTTATAGCGGATCACCTATTTTTTAATCACTCAGTCACAAAAAACTGAAAACAAGCCGAAAAGCGTTTGACAGGCGGTAAAGATTCTCTATAATGCACCTCACAAACGATAAAGACGTTAAGGGCGCTTAGCTCAGTTGGTAGAGCGTCTGCCTTACAAGCAGAATGTCGGCGGTTCGATCCCGTCAGCGCCCACCAAGCCTTTACGTTATAGATTCTTACGTGCAGCGGTAGTTCAGTTGGTTAGAATACCGGCCTGTCACGCCGGGGGTCGCGGGTTCGAGCCCCGTCCGCTGCGCCACTTAAGATTCTTTAACCATTGTTTGTACCACAATAGTGACTTTGTGTAAGTGCAGCGGTAGTTCAGTTGGTTAGAATACCGGCCTGTCACGCCGGGGGTCGCGGGTTCGAGCCCCGTCCGCTGCGCCATTTACATAAATTGCTTTTGAGGGCGCTTAGCTCAGTTGGTAGAGCGTCTGCCTTACAAGCAGAATGTCGGCGGTTCGATCCCGTCAGCGCCCACCAGATTCTTTTGCGATGCAGCGGTAGTTCAGTTGGTTAGAATACCGGCCTGTCACGCCGGGGGTCGCGGGTTCGAGCCCCGTCCGCTGCGCCATTCAAAAGAAAAGTTTAGGTTGCCTGATAGACTTAAACTGAAATAATGCAAAGTTTGACAGTTTTGCAAAATCAGAACAAAATATTGTTTTGATCTTATCAGGGCGCTTAGCTCAGTTGGTAGAGCGTCTGCCTTACAAGCAGAATGTCGGCGGTTCGATCCCGTCAGCGCCCACCATATTTTAGTATCTATGCTTGTCATATATACAAAAAAGACCTTAATTGCTTAACGCAATTACCGTTGCAGCGGTAGTTCAGTTGGTTAGAATACCGGCCTGTCACGCCGGGGGTCGCGGGTTCGAGCCCCGTCCGCTGCGCCATTTTTCATTCCCTGATGTGAAAAATGTATTTCAAAGTTCAAGACGACGTGCTTCGCTTGTCTTGCATCATAAAAAATAACGATGTTATTTTTTAATATTCAGGGCGCTTAGCTCAGTTGGTAGAGCGTCTGCCTTACAAGCAGAATGTCGGCGGTTCGATCCCGTCAGCGCCCACCATATCCTTTCATCCTCCTTTATCTTATATTTCTTGCGTATTGCACTAAATTCGCCTAGAATTTTTATTTAATAATAATACTAATATCCGTGACTTATGCGAAATCCTTATCAACGTAAAGCTGCATCTAAGCAAGCAACGCAAACTTATAATGCACAAGATATTTACAAGCAATTTATTGAAACCATTGTGTCTCAGGGGCATGTTTTTGCATTGTATGAAGATGGCTGGGCGCTCTGTGCCACGCCTACAGGGCAACGTGCTTTTGCAATGTGGCAAAATAAAAGTCTGGCAAAACTGTTAATTAAAGACAATTGGGCCAATTATCAAGTCGAAGAAATTTCACTGAAAGATTTTATTGAAAAAGTGATTCCATTTTTACGTCAGGAAGCCACCAATATTTCGATGAATCTAAGCCCAGAAGGGCAGAATGTATTGGTTGCCCCTGAAAAGTTATTGCTTGATCTAAAAAATTATTTGTATCAGGTATATATGCAAAAACCTGAATTTTTTAAAGATATGCAAATTCCTTTACCACGCTCGATACGTTTGAATTAAGCGATCTGCTTGCTAGATTTTATTTTTAATACTCATTCAGCAGCCAACCACTGATATAAGCAAAATACTCGCGTAACCATGCGTTATAGCGGGTATAGAGTGGTGTCGTTGCACTGAGCATGCTGAACTGTGTGTATCCTTGTCGTTTGGCAATGGCTGCTGCACGTGGTGTGTGAAAGTCGCTGGTGACAATTATAATCGGTTGGGTTTTATCTGTGCCTAATGTATGCAGCAAGGGCTGACTGTTTTTCAAATTAAGTGCCGTACTGGTGCTTTGGGTTTCCAAGATAATGTGTGATGCTGCAATTGCATAACGTTGTTGCAAATAATTAGACATCACCTGTGCTTCAGTGAGTTGTTCCGCAAATGCAGGGCCACCACTAACAATGAAATAACTTTGAGGATGCTCCAAGGCATACGCGGCTGCAGTATCCAGTCGTTTGGCGAGCGTGGGCGATGGTTGTCCATTTTCAATGCCACTGCCGAGTACAATCACCACTTTAGCATTGTTGGTTACAGTATTTTGCTGCTGTGTACTGAAATGAATATAAGTAAAAAAGATCAGCAGGCTGATGCACCACAGCCAAAATACGCCCCAACCGAATTTCCACAGCCAATCTAAGCGTGTATGTTGTTTTAAGTAGCTTTGAATCCAAGTATAGAAAATGGCATAACACAGCAGCATCATGCCTATTAAAACAGGTAAAACGGTGCCGAAATGAATTTTCTTTAAGCTGATGAGATAGGCACCATCCAATACTAAAATTAATCCAATTAGGCTACTCAATATTCTTTTAAATAGACTAAATTGTGTTTGTACGTGACTTGCTTGCATGCCTTGCATAATTTTATTGTACTGTGATGCTGTACAAACAGTATAGCCGAAGCTGCTGAAAAATTTTGCCTCAACTGAATTATGTTTCGGCTGAGGCTATGGATAAAACTTGGGTGAATTGCCAAGTTTTAGCTATAGAGCTACAGCGCAAGCCATTTAAAAAGTGTCAACAAATCCTAATACACATCTCGGCGATAACGTCCTTGCTGACGTAATTGTTCCAGTTGAGTCTCACCCAAAATATCTTTTAAGGCTTGGTCGACATCACTGGCCATGCCTTGAATGCTACCGCAGACATAAATCACGGCATTTTGTTCAATCCAGCGTTTTAATTCTTCAGCCTGTTCGCGTAACTTATGGTGTACATAGACTTTTTCGGCTTGATCACGGGAAAAGGCCAAATCAAGGCGTTGTAGCATACCTGTGCTTTGCCAAGCCTCGATGGTGTGCTGATAAAAGTAATCGTGCGCTTGCTGACGTTCACCAAAAAACAACCAGTTTTGGGTGTAATTCAGGCGGGTACGTGCATGCAATAAGCTCATTAATCCTGCAAGCCCTGTACCGTTGCCAATACAAATAATTGGGCGGTCATCATCAATTAAATGGAAAGATGGATTATTGCGAATGCGTAATGCGATATTTTGCCCAAGTGCAGCATGTGCAGTTAACCAACCTGAACCTAAGCCAAGCTCGCCTTGAGCATCGAATTTTTGACGCACCACAAGTCTTAAAACCTGTTGTGAAGGAATACTGGCAATTGAATATTCACGACTAGGCAAGGGTGAAAGTTGTGCCAATAATTCATCCGCAGTTTTAAATGTCTGAATTGGCGCGGTGAGGTCTTTATCTGCCAAAGCCTGTACTAAGGTTTGCTGACCATCAGCAAGAATTGTATTGGCATCGAGTTGATGCTGTTTTAAAAAGGCGTGAATCCGTGCAGTGCTGTTTTCAGGCTGAATTTCTGCAATATCACCTGCAGACCAATGCACATCATGTTGTGCTAACAGTTCAATATTGAAGGCGGGTGCGCCTAAACTGTTGGGATTTAGCAAGTCACGTTGCTGTAAGGTCCATGTATCAAAAGTTTTTTCGATATGCATACTTGGTAAGTCAAGTTGTGTGACCTGTACCAAAGCCTGATTCCAACGCTGTATGTCTGCAGGATTGGCATTATTTACTTCAATGGTATTGAACAAGGCATGTGCTTGATTACGTTGCAGCCATGCAGCAATCGTATGTCCAAAACGGCAGTAATGATCTGCATATTCACGTGAACCTAAAGCCAGTACTGCATAACGCAAATGACTCAGGTCACAGGTTTGCGGTAGGATTTTTTTCACAAAACTTGAGGTCAAATCGGGTGCATCACCTGTGCCATAGGTGCTGGCAATACATAACAGTTGGGTGGTGTTTTTAAGATCTTCAAGGCTGAGATGTTGCAGGGCTTTGACTGTGACAGGCTGATGTGCTTCTTGCAGACTAGTAGCGGTGCGCCATGCCAATTGTTCGGCAGTACCTGTTTGGCTGGCATAGACAATGAGCCAGTGTGCAGCATTTGGGTCGATCTGAAATTGAGTGTGGTTTTGACGTGCAGCAAGAGTCAAACGCTTTTGTTTACGACGTTTTAAATACAGCATCCAACCTGTGACGAAAAACAGCGGCATCATCAATGCAGAAAGCATGGCTAAAAATTGATAAACAGGCCCAAAGAAACTACCGCGATGCACAGGCAGCATACTGCTCATGATTTTTTCATTAAGCCGTTTGTCTACATATAATTCAAGTTGAGTAATACGTGCTTGTTGATAATCAAAAGTTGCGTTATTGCGGGCACGTTCATGTTGTGGAATGACATCGACAAAGTTAATTTCAATTTCACTATTGGCGTGTTTAGGCACATTAAAAGTGATACTGGAATAATCCTGCCCCAATTGCTGCGGGAAATGTTGCCATGCCTTCGTCAATGCCAGATTGATTTGTGCCTGATCCAGCGTATTCTGCTTGGCTGGTTTTGTAGTGTTTGCGCGGCGTCCTGCAGTTTGTGTTTGCGCAGCCTGATGAAGTGCTTGAGCATTTGAATTTACAGGTTTGTTGCGTCCATCTGCTTGCAATTGCGCTTGTGGTCTTTCCACACCCATGACTTTAAACATGCCATTGCGCCACCATTCATACGACCAATATAGTCCTGTGCATGCCAAAACTAGATAGAAAATCACCACCCACGTGCCGACTACCGCATGTAAATCCCAAATAAAATTACGTCCTTTTAATTGGGGTTTGAGTGCAAACCATTGTTTGAAAGAATGACGCTTCGGCCAGCGCAGGTAAATGCCACTTAGCACAAAGAACAACAACATGAGGGTACATGCCGCTGTAATTTGCTTACCAATAGGTCCTACGGTTAAATTACGGTGTAATTGCTGAATAAACTGGAAAAATTCACGTCCCCGAATTTCAGGCAACACTGCTGCCGAGTAAGGATTAATCAGGATATTTTGCCCACGTTTTGCGCCTTCTTTCGCAATATTGATGGTTGAAGATGCAGCAGGGTCTTTTGCAACGGTGATGCTATTAATTTTATAGTCAGGTTGGGTACGCTGAAAATGTTGATAAATTTCTGCAGGGCTCAGTTTGGTTTTCTGCTCAACTTGTACCTGATAACTGTTCGGATTCATCCATTTTAGAATTTCTTGTTCGTAGGAATAAATCGCACCTGTCACGCCCATGAGTGACAAGATCAGTCCTGCAGTAATACCAAGGAACCAGTGAATTTGGAAAAAGGCTTTCTTCAGCATAAGCGTTGGTTGTTGAGTATGAATTGTGATGCAGAATAATGCAGAGATGAAGTTAATGCAAATGCTATTTATTCTCATTATCGTTCATTGTTTTAATTTTAAGCAAAAAAAAACCTCCATCACAGGGGATAGAGGTTTATTTTTAAATAGGGATATTTAGATTTGCTTGGCTTCGCCTGCAGCTTCAGTCAAATGCTTGCGAATGGTGTTGAACGAAAAGTTCTTGCTGTCCATACGCTTAGGCAGAATATAAGCACCTTGCTGACCTTTTACTTTGAAGTTCATCAAGATAAACTCAGGGGTATTGTACCATTCATACACATCTTTCCAGCCAATTGCACCCACGCCTTCTTGAGCGCCCATTTGCTGACGCATCACGATACCGTGCGGCTGTACGCCTAAACGAATCCCTTTAATTTCTTGAACAGGAAATTCATTCATTTTTCGCTTAACGTACCATTCCAAGCCGTATTTACGCACGAGCAGGTAGAGCACCACACAGACAATGGCAACCCAGCAGAAAATTGTCGAATAATTTTTTAATAGCAGAATGCCTAAAATGGAAAGGGCAACAATCACACCCATAATAATCCATGCTTTCATGCCAATTTTATTGGTACTGCGCCAAATTACCAGTTGTGCGTGACGTTGTTCTTCTTCAGAAACTTCGTAGATCACAGGCTGTAGGGTATAGGCGTATAAACTTTTCGCGGTCATAGTGAAACTAACAAATTTAAAACTATAAAAAGTTTAGCATTAATTGCTGTCATGCAGTGAGTATATTGTCGCAAAATCATGCTAAGGTCGGTGAATACTTGTGCAGCTTAGGGCGAATAAGTAGGCACTGACCGTTTGCAGGATTGATTATAAAGACGCCAGTTCAGTTGCATCTTGATCATGTTCGTGGCTTAAACTTTGTTTTAAGCGACTTAATTGTTGCAAGATACTCATCATCAAAGATAATTGCTGCAAAATAATTAATGATTTTTGATCTTCTTCTTTGTTTTGGCTTAAACGCTGACGAATGGTTTGCAACATGTTGTGTGCACTTAAATCTGGCGTTTCATCTTTCAGTAAAGCACCTTGAATATCGTCCATTGCTTGATCGAGCAGTTGCAAGACTTCCTGATCGTCAATTTTGTCACGATGCGCACCAAGTGCAGCAATATAGCTAATAAAGGTGTGATTTAGACACAAGAACTCAAAGGCTTGAGCTTTTTGATTGGGGTCAAAATCAGGTTCGGTGGCGAGTGTTGAAATCAGTGAAGCAACTTCTGCATCGGTATTATGAGCAGCACGGCGCACGACACGATAATTCAAACCGTTGTTGCGTCCATTTTTATATTGTTCAATCACTTCTGCCAAATAGCCACATTGCGCGGTGAGTGAGCGGCGAATCGTGCGTGATAAACGACGGAATTTCCAATCGGGGAAGATAAAACTCACGCCAAACCATGCTAGCGCACAACCAATTAAGGTATCGACCATACGTGGCACAGCTGCGGCATAGCCCAAACCTTCTAGGTTAAAATTCATCAGCGCCAAAATGGTCATAAAGGCAGTGGCTTGTGCATATTGTTTACTGCGCAATTCAAAGAACAACATGCCACTAATCACTAAAACCAGTAATTGCCCTTCAACGGACGGTACAAAATATAAAATGGTGTAGCCGACTACAATCCCTGCTAACGTCCCAATAATACGCAAACGTAAACGCCGTTTGGTGGTGTTAAAGTTAGGCTGCATCACAAACAGGGCGGTCAGTAAAATCCAGTAGCCATATTGAATGTTGGTGACTTGCACAAAAATATAGCCAATCAACAGCACAATCGACAAACGAATGGCGTGGCGGAACAAAACCGATTCGGGGGTTAAATGCTGCTTAATCCGAATGACAATATCATCCCAACTTTTTAAGTCATCATCTTTCAGTTGCTGTTCAATATGTTTGGATTTATCCAGTTTAATATTACGTTCGGTTTCAAGGTTACGCAGTTGAGCATCAATTGATTTCAGGTTTTGGTATAAGGCAAACAGTGCATTAATCCAGACTTGGTCATATTGCTGTTCACTGCGCAGTTTTTCTAAAGACTGTTTAAGATTTTCAAAAGCATGTTTAAAACGCTTGTTATGCACATAAGGTTTACGATGCAAAATGCTTTCGCTTAAATCTTTACAGGCTTTGCCTTGAATAGACAAAATGCGCTGAAAACGGAACAGAATGTCGCTGTGCTGAAAGATTTTAGCCAGTTTTTGATAGTCAATATGCGCAGAGTCGGCACGTTCGTGAATATCCTGTGCAACAAAATAATATTGCAAACTGCGACGGGTGTCTTTTTGCCCGCGGTCTCCCTTTAAGCGGGTTAGCAATGCGGTTTTTAGATCGTTAAAAATTCCAATTAATTTACCATTTTCGAGCGATAGGTCGATGATGCTTTGCTGATAACTCGCTGCTGTCATATCGACATCAAATAAATTGGATTTGGCAAATAAAAAGTCGCCTAAAGATGCATAGCTATGCGACAGTTTGTCTTGTACTGCACGCACGGGGAACAGCAAAAAGCTAATGGTTGAAATTAAACCATACCAAATAGCACCAGCAACCAAGAGCAGTGGTTGCATATACCATTCTTCAAATAAATCTACCCCAAGCATGGAATAGACCGACACCACTAAACAGCCATAAGAAATGGTGGCGTAGCGTCGCCCGAGTGAACCCAGCAGAATTAAAACAATGCAGGAAAGAATTAAACCTGTGGCAAATAAAACCGGATGTGGAAATAAAAACTGAATAGAGGTGGCGGTAATAAAAAAGCCGATATAGGTATATAGCTGATTGACAATCCGCACTGAAAAGCGGTCATCAATATCACTTAAACCTGCTGCCACAACACCTAGCGTGAGTGGAATTGTGGCCAGTTGCATGCCCATAAAATAGGGTACAAATGCCGTTCCCGCAAATGCAATGAGCATGCGGATGTTATACATAAATGTGGTGTTATAGGTCGCTTGTTTGAGCTTTATCAGCCAAGGTTTCAACATCATTCCTTTAAGTAAACTTTTCTGTCTAAACAGAGATTTATGCTGCAAGATGAAGGTTTGCGTACATTGTAACTGTAGATGAGATGTTTAGAGTACCTAATATGTGAAAATTCATCTTTGATCACAACAAATCATACTATGGAGCGTGTAAGCTTGTCTGTACATCTGTCATTTCATCATAAAATATGAGCATATCGAAAACGCTGCCAAGTTCAAGCAGTACGCCACCATCTAGGCAACAACCCAACATGCGGCAATATTCGACTGCGTGGATTTTATTGTTGGCGTTATTGACTTCGCTTGGACCTTTATCGATTGATATATATTTGCCTGCCTTGCCCGTTATGGCAAGCGAGTTTGGCGTATCGACCCAAATGGTCGCAAACAGTTTGCCTGCCTACTTTTTAGGTTTGGCATTGGGTCAACTGATTTACGGGCCGCTGAGTGATCGGATTGGACGTAAGCCGCCTTTATATTTTGGCTTGGCACTATTTTCACTCGCCAGTATGTTGTGCGTGTTTGCTCAAAATGAATGGGGACTGATTGCTGCACGTATTTTGCAGGCTTTGGGTGGCTGTGTGGGTGTGGTAATTGCACGAGCAGCTATTCGTGATCGCTTGGATTTGCAAACATCCGCTCAAGCTTTTTCGAGCATGATGATTGTGATGACCATTGCGCCCATTATTGCACCTACGCTGGGCGCATGGGTACTTAGATGGATGAATTGGCAAGCTATTTTTGTAGTGCTGACCTGCGTTGGAATTATTTGCTGTTTATGTGTGCACTTCTTTTTTAAAGAAACTTTGGCGAAAGAACGTCGTTTAAATTTGAACTTTCAGCAAGTACTGACCTTATATTTTGCCATTTTAAAAGATCGTGATTTTCGTTTTCCAATGTTGGCAGGCTGTCTGACTGGTGGGGCATTGTTTTGCTATATCAGCGGTTCAAGTGCAGTCATGATGGATCAATATGGCTTGAGTGAAACAGCTTTTGCTTATGTGTTTGGTGCCAATGCGATTGGTATTATGCTGTTTTCGACCCTGAATAAAAAAATCAGTGGCAAATTGGGTGTGTTACAACGCTTAAAATTGGGCAGCATGATTCAACTGAGTGGTGCGGTCATTCTACTGCTTGCAGGTAGTTTGGGGTATGCACCTTTGGCATTGGTGATGATCGGTTTATTTCTTGCCGTGTCTGGGATTGGTTTTACAGGCCCGAATGCCATGGCACTGGCAATGGCAAAACAAGGCGCACGTGCAGGAACAGCCAGTGCGGTCATGGGTAGTGTGCAATTCTTTTGTGGCTTGATTGGTGGGGTGTTACTCAATTTTTTAACAGGTAGTGCTTTGCTGAATATGGCTGTATTAATGCTGCTATTTATTGGGTCTGGAATGTTCGCCGTTTTTCATATTTTACAACCGCAACCAGACTGAGTTGAGGTCAATACTTTTTCAAATGGTGATTTTTTTCGCAAAAATCGGGCTTTTAGACAGAACTGAAATATATACAATAGTCTAATGGTGGTGTAAATACTTGAATAATCAACCTATTTAAAGTATTGAATTTTATATGGTTTAATTGTTTAAATCTGTAATTATGATTAATTGTGATTTCTTATTCGGGAAAACTGATTTTAATAAACGTCATAACTTGATAGATTGAAGTCTGTAATAAATGACACAATTTGAAATATTTGAGTGTCTTGGACTATTTGGCAAAAGTGTTTTGATTTTTAAGCCATTTTTATAATTCGATGTGAAATCGATAGATGACGAACAAAATCATCATGCACGGATGCAGCGTTGTTTTATTTTGGAGAGATAAATGAGTCAATTACTCAACGGTCAATTTATGATCAAAGGTTTAGCTATTGCTGTTACAACTTTAATGGTAGGTACTGCACACGCAGCAAAAACTGAGCAACAACAAATTCAAGAACTTCGTCAAGAAGTTGAAGCATTAAAATCATTAATTCAGCAACAACAGCAAGTACAACAACAGCAGCAAACTCAAATTGCCCAAGTACAACAGGCGAAGCCTGCTGCACCTGCAAGTGCATTAAGCAGCTTAAAGTCTAAATCAGGCGCAGATGTTTCTATTTATGGTTTTGTACGTGGTGATGCAAACTATATTATTAAAGGTGCTGATAATGACTTTAACTCGGCAAGTACGAGTAAAGAAGAAGCAAGTGACAAATTACGTGCTACTGCCAAAGTAACTCGTTTAGGTTTAGACTTTAATACACCTGTTGGTGACAACAAAGTAGGTGGTAAAGTTGAGGTTGACTTTGCGAGTGCCGCAGAGAATTTACGTATTCGCCATGCTTATTTAACTTTAAATAATTGGTTATTCGGTCAAACTACATCGAACTTCTTGTCTAATCATGCACCAGAAATGATCGACTTTAATACAAATATTGGTGGTGGTACAGCACGTGTACCGCAAGTTCGTTACAACTATAAATTAGCCCCTGCAACACAATTATTTGTTTCTGCCGAAGAAGGTAATAGTTCAGGTGATGGTCTTACTTATCGTGTACCTAATTTAACAGCTAAAGTGACACAAACTTATGCAGAGGGTAAAGGTACAGCTTCTGCGCGGGCATTGGTTGAACACTATAAATCAGATACAGCAAATGATGATAAGACAGGTTGGGGAGCAGCTCTAGGTACGAACTATCAAGTTACAGAACCTTTAAAAGTGTCTGCTGATGTCTCTTATGTTAAGGGTAACAACAACTACTTATACGGTAATAATGCTGACCCAGCATATAAACTGGATGGTAATAGCATTGAGCAAAATGAAACGATTGGTGTACAAGTGGGTGCAACCTATAAGTTCTCTCCACAACTACGTTCAACTTTAGCGTATGGTGCTTTATTTGCCGATGATGGTACAGACTATGCGCGTTTAAATGATGGTGCTAACGAGAAAGTACAACAAGTGTGGATTAACTTTATCTATTCACCTGTAAAACCAGTAGATTTAGGTATTGAATATATTAATGGTGAGCGCGAAACATTTGCTGGAGAAAAATTCAGTGATGACCGCGTAGGCTTTATGGCGCGTTATAGCTTCTAAGTCACTCCTTTTGAGCAAAATCCAAAACAGAGCTTAATTTTAAGCTCTGTTTTTTTATGGAGAAAATTAATCTCCTTAATTCAGTAATTTAGTTTTTATTCATTTATATAAAATGCTGTAACTTTCACTTATAGTTAAAAACAATCATTAAAAATTATAGAAAAAACGCAGAAAATAGCAGCTTTTTGTCAAAAAAAATGCATAATGATCGACCTTTAATCTTGCTGTTTTTTATCAAGTGGTTGATTATCTTTAACGGAAGGTATTTATCCACCTCAGATATTTTGGAGCTTATATGAGATTACCTCTCAGTGTTAAGCCGATTCAGTTGTTTGCACTCGAAGTCACCCCGAAAGTGAAATTGCTGTCTTTTGTCTTTCTTTTCTTCTGTTCTAGGCAAACGCAGATGATAACGCTTGAGTGAAACCAAAGGATGGGTTGGCTGAGCGAAATGCATACCTCTTAAACTTCGGTCAAATACGATACTGTTTACATACTTTGTATTGCGGCATTTTTTAGTTGATTTAGAGTCATAATGATGCAAATGCTTTGGTTTGCATTGACAGCTCTTCATCATATTAAAAATAATCTGCAATCACTATATGGATATTGCCATGGAATTTACTTTTAACGCGTTTTATACGCTGATTGCTGCGGTCATCGTCCTGCTCTTGGGGCGGTTCTTGGTCAATAAAATTGATTTTTTAAAACGCTATAACATTCCTGAACCTGTTGCAGGTGGTTTGGTTGCCGCTATTGTTTCATTGTTGGTGAATCAATTTTGGGGTTATAGCATTACCACCAGTAGCGCATTGCAAACTAGCTTTATGCTGATTTTCTTCGCCTCTATTGGTTTAAGCGCGAACTTCACAAAATTGCGTCAGGGCGGAATCGGTTTAATTATTTTCTTGATTGCAATTTCCACATTTATTGTGGTGCAAAACTTTGTCGGCATTAGTCTTGCAACATTGTTAGGTATTGATCCACTAATTGGTTTAATTGCAGGATCAATTACTTTAACTGGCGGTCATGGTACGGCAGGAGCATGGGGTGAAATTTTAGAAACCCAATATGGTATTCAAGGTGCTTTAGCGCTAGGAATGGCAAGCGCAACCTTCGGTTTGGTTATTGGGGGCTTAATTGGTGGTCCACTGGCTAAAACTTTAATCAACCGTCATCAATTGGCTATACCACGTACCGACGAACAAAATGAAAAACGCGATAATACGCCTGTAGATCAAAATTCCAATGAGTTTATTCCATTTGAATATCCGCATCAGGTGCGTCTAATCACAGCAGATAATGCCATTACCACGTTGGGTTTATTTGCAGCGTGTTTGGCATTTGCCGAATTTATGACAGGCGTTGCCAAAGGCACTATGTTTGAATTGCCAACTTTCGTTTGGGCATTGGCGGGCGGTGTGATTCTGCGTAATGTCTTAGAAAGTATTTTTAAAGTTAATATTTTTGACCGTGCGATTGATGTGTTTGGAAATGCATCTTTATCGTTATATTTGGCGATGGCATTGTTGTCACTCAAATTATGGCAATTGGCCGATTTAGCAGGTCCTTTAATGGTGATTTTAGGGGCGCAAACGCTCACAATGGCGTTGTATGCTGCTTTTGTGACCTTCCGTATTATGGGGAAAAACTACGATGCAGCCGTGCTGGCAGCAGGACACTGTGGTTTTGGGATGGGGGCGACGCCAACAGCAGTCGCCAATATGCAGGCCATTACCAATATGTATGGTCCATCTTATAAAGCGTTCTTGATTGTGCCGTTGTGTGGTGCATTCTTTGTCGATTTAATTAACGTTGCGGTGATTCAATCCATTCTAAAATTCTTTGGTGGCTAAGCTCCAAAGCATTCAGGCTTGATTCAGTCATCCACAAAAAATGCCAGTTCAATTGAACTGGCATTTTTATTTGATCTGTAGCATTTTTAATTTAAGCCATGAAATGCAAGAATGCTGTATAGACCAGGAAACTACCAATTAAACTGAGCCAAACAGGTAGTTTGGATTTTAATAATCCAATCACCAAAAAAATAAACAGCAGATCAGCAATACTCAAAATATGACGCTGTGCCATTTCGAGCACCATATACAGCAGCAAACCGACTACCGCTGCATTAATCCCTGTAACCGCATGACGAATATAGGCTTGCTGCATTAACCAAGACCAATAAGGCAAAGTCGAAAATACCAAAAAGAAAGATGGCAGAAAAATCGCCAACGTGGCTAAAGTCGCATTCAGCAGCGTTGATTCTGTCATTGGAATCAAACTGCCCAAATACGTTGCAAAGCTGAACAGTGGGCCAGGCACCAATTGCGCCATGGCATAACCTAAATCGAACTGTTCTTTGCTGACTAAGCCTGTGCTAACAAAATCTTGATGCAATAAAGGCAAAATGACATGCCCACCGCCAAAGACCAAAGATGCGGCTTGATAGAAACTTAAATTGGCTGCATAGAGTAAATGAGGTTGTAGCCAGTTTAGACCTGACAGCACAATAAAGGGTGCAACAAAAAGTACTGCCCAAAATACAGCATAACGACGATGTTTGAGTAAATGTGCCGCAGTAAAATGAGTATCTGTCGCCGTTGTATTGGTGGATGCTGGTGCAGCAGTCGGTGCTGCGCGTTTCGCCATCCAAATGCCAAAACAAGCGGCAATCAGAATCACTAAAACTTGATTGAAGCTCAAGGGCATCAGATAAATAAATAGGGCAGAAGCAAACATTAAGGCATATTGCCAAACCATTTTACAAAAACTACGCAACATTTGCCTAAATGCCCAAGCCACCACGGCCAATACGATCAGTTGAATACTGTGAAAGCTATTTGACGACAGTACATCTAAATATTGATGTCCCAAAACTGCAACCAATGCCATAAACAATGCGGAAGGCATGGTAAAACCCAACCACGCTAGGACTGCACCCCAATAGCCTTTTTGCAAATAACCAATCGCTAAACCCACCTGACTACTAGTTGGGCCAGGTAAGAGTTGTGCAAGTGCGACAATTTGTGAATACTGGGATTCATCTAGCCATTTGAGTTGATGCACAAAACGCTGATGGAAAAATACCAAATGCGCTGCAGGCCCGCCAAAAGACAGACAGCCTAATTGCAGAAAAATCCAGAATAATAAGGAATAAGAAGGTGTTGGCATATAATTTTAGACAGATTCGACTTGTGCGCCACTGTAGTGGCTAGACGTGACAGTTTAACGAATTACTACAAGGATCGGTTAAAATAATAGATAGACTATGGGCGCTCATGCAAGGTAAAAAAAGAGCATAACTGTTGACGTTAAGAGGGTTGCTGTATCAAGTAGGCTGATCAACCTTGACACGATTGATGGTGAAATATCGACTGAAACCTATGGATTCAAGAAGGTCATTATGAAAATTGGGTATGTATCTCTTACAGCATTACTGATGGTGGGATGTCAGGTGGTGCCATCGCAGCAGCAATTTTCGACTCAAACTTTGCGTGAGTCGCAGCCCGTGGTTGAAGCAGAGTCGCGCCTGAATCAAATTGATTTTCGTCAGTTAAAACAACAAAAAAAACGTCCAGTTGTCGCCTTGGTTTTGGGCAGTGGTGGCGCACGTGGTTATGCACATATTGGGGTGATTGAAGTACTTGAGCAGTACGGTATTCATCCTGATTTTATTGTGGGCAGCAGCGCAGGCAGCATTGTCGGTTCAATTTATGCCAGTGGTAAAAATGCACAGCAATTACGTGAAATTGCCATGAATATGAAAGCCAATGATGTGCGGGATGTGACTTTAGATTTAAAAGGCTTTTTTGATGGTAAAAAAGTTGAAAATTATGTCAATGCACAAGTCGATCAACTCCGTTTGGAGCAATTTAAAATCCCGATGTACGTGGTGGCGACTGAATTAAAAGAAGGCAAAAAAGTCGTATTTAATTATGGTAATACGGGGCAAGCAGTGCGTGCGTCAGTGTCTATCCCAAGTATGTTTGTACCCACCAAAATTGCAGAACATGAATATGTTGATGGTGGTTTAGTGAGCCCTGTACCTGTCAAAGTTGCACGTGATTTAGGGGCAGATATTGTGATTGCCGTGAATATTTTGGCGCAGCCTATTCATACTGAAACCAGTAATGTGTGGGGATTGTTTAACCAAAATATTAATATTATGCAAAAGCATTTGGCCAATGAAGAATTGAAACTGGCAGATGTGGTCATTCAACCCGATTTACGTGAAAAAGCCCATATTTTTGATGTAAAAGGGCGCGAAGCGACTATGCTGGCAGGTGCAGAAGCAACCGCAGCGCAATTAAATAAAATTGATCAGGTCTATCAACAGCATCATTATGCGCATGGGCATAGAATTGTAGACTATAAAGTGAGTAATACTTTTGGGCTTTATGGACAGTTTAAATAGCTGTCCAGATCCTTCATTTAGGTCAATTCAATGAAATCAACAGATTTAACTTAAGTCTAATTAGGTGCTTGATAAAAATAACTTTAATGTTAGATTGCTTAGATTTATTCTTTGTAAGTATTTGATATTATAGTTTAAAAATAAAGATACCCTAAAGATATCTAAATACTGAGATGAGGTATTTAGACTTAAAATCAATTTTTTAGCGTGTTCTTTCGCACTGTTTCCATTTATTCTATGCAGCATTTACTGAATTAGTTTTTTAAGCAGTTTACCAATTGAACATGCTTCCAAGACGGCCTAACTTTTGTGCTTCAGGACTTTAAAACTTTATAAAAAATCGAGGGGATACTTCATGCACGGCTTTGAAATTGGACAGCAGGTGAAACTTGCTACTATGGAGCAAGTTATTTTTACAGTGACGATGATTAATCCAGATGGTTCTTATGTGATTGAAGCTGCACTGAGTACCGAACAAACTTTGACTTATAGCAATGTGTCGCAGGAAATGCTGCGCTTGGTTTAAATGTCGCAGCGAAGTTTGAAAATTTACGGGGAAATTGAACTTTTTTTTGTGTAAATTCGCCGAAATTTGCTTGAATAATCCATTGCATAAAAGATTTTAGCTTGTTTTTTGAACACTTGAATCAGGGGGATTCACGTAATATTCAATTTGAACAAATATTCTAAAAAATCAGAAATGGATTAAAAAATAACAGCTTGGGAGTCTTAGTCTTTAGTCTTATAATTTTAAATAAATGTTATCATAAACAATATAAATAATAATGATGCAGTTGTTGCCGAAATGAACATTCAAACTTTTATAAACGCGATA
Organism: Acinetobacter sp. Lyrl_1; assembly: GCF_051948795.1. NCBI lineage: Bacteria > Pseudomonadati > Pseudomonadota > Gammaproteobacteria > Moraxellales > Moraxellaceae > Acinetobacter > Acinetobacter sp. Lyrl_1. Next base: position 51,353 of record NZ_JAYJLK010000001.1, on the reverse strand, counting down.
TAATAATAGGCTCATATCTTACTGTCTTTAAAAGAGTCTAGAGAACGCGATGTCACCATTAGATCAAATTGCCCCAGTGTTAGATGACCAGTCAGAATTAACCATGACCGTGTTAATGACACCCGACATGGCAAATTTCTCAGGGAATGTACATGGTGGAACAATTTTAAAACTATTAGACCAAGTGGCGTATGCATGTGCAAGCCGCTATTCGGGTAGTTATGTGGTGACCCTTTCGGTTGATAAAGTGAACTTTAAAGAGCCGATTCATGTGGGTGAATTGGTGACTTTCCTTGCTAGTGTGAACCATGTCGGTCGTACTTCAATGGAAATTGGGATTCGTGTAGAAGCACAAAATATTCAAAAGCGTACAGTGCGCCATACCAACAGCTGTTACTTCACTATGGTTGCTGTCGATGAAAATGGTAAACCAAAACAAATCCCTGCGTTGAAATTAGACAATGACTGGAAGCGTTGCCGTTTTGAAGCAGCAGAGCAGCGTAAAGTAGCACGTTTGCAAGAAAATCATCATCCATCTTGCAGCATTTATAAGAAAACTGAACAAAACTAAGTTTTCATCAAATTTAGCTGAAAACCTGTTTGCAATTGTAGACAGGTTTTTTTGTGCCTATTTTTTAATTTTGTCCAAGGCAATATTGATTAGTTATGCAGATAAACAAAAACTGAGTAAACCGAGAGAGTGGCGGAAAACTCAGTTTTTGTATTCGATTTACATTTTTAAATGTATCTAAGTTTTAAGGCTGTTGCGTCGATGCAGCAGGGGTTTCAGTGCTTGCTTCAGATGCAGGTTGTGCAGCAGCTTGTTCTGAAGCTGGTTCAGCCACAGTTTCCTGCGTTGAAACAACCACTTTTTCCTGTTCTGTTGCTGTCGATTCAGCCTTTGCAGCAAAAGTAGTTGCAGTGGCAAAAGCAAAAGTTGAAGCGAGTAAAATTTGTGTCAATTTCATGGTTTGGCACCCTTATTTAAAGTTTTTCATGAGTAGTAGGGAGTGCTCAGCACAAGCATTAAGTAAAAAAACTTATTGCGGCTAAAGTGTCCAAGTCAGTCATCACCTGATTTGAACGGGCTGAACAGGAACTCATGCTAAAGAGCCAAAGCTATGGGATCAATGCTTGCAACAAAGCAAAACAATGACGGTTACTTGAACCGCACAATGATGATGAATAGGTCGTAGTTTGGTAATTTTTGTTTTAAATATGCAGTCAAATCCAATCAAAATGGCTGTGTTTTCCGCAATAAAATTGCGTGGTTGGCAATAAAACATAACATCAAGCGGCTAAAACTCGTGTATTTCCCCAAATAAGTTGCAGATCATCACGTAATAAATGTAAGCGAATTTTTCAAATCATGATGGTGATAGATGTGCTGAAATGAATAAATTTCAGTGTGTTTAGATTCAGATTGAACTAATCGCTAAACTTGCTTAGCATGCTTGAGTTGTTTGAAATTCAATAAAGTGAGCTTATTTTGAAATTAATTGCACCACAAAAAGCAGTCCCGACGCATATTATTTCTGGTTTTCTCGGTGCAGGAAAAACCACCTTATTGAAACAGTTACTCAGCCAAAAACCAGAACATGAAGTTTGGGCGGTGCTGATGAATGAATTTGGACAAATCGGGGTCGATCAACAACTCTTACCTCAGCAACAGGGTTATCAAGTCAAAGAATTATTGGGCGGTTGCTTATGTTGTAGCAGCCAATTGCCTATGCAAATTGCTTTGTCGCGTTTATTGTCCGAAGCGAAGCCTGACCGTTTATTCATCGAGCCGACAGGTTTGGGGCATCCTGCGCAACTCTTGGAACAACTGACCGAACCACATTGGCATACGCATTTATCGATGCGCGCCTTGGTGACGGTAGTAGATGGTTCGCGTTTGCATGATCAGGCGTGGACGCAGCAAAACCTGTATGCCGATCAGCTCAAAGCTGCACAAATTATTGTGGTGTCACATGCAGACCAAATGCAGGCGGCAGATGAGCAAGCCCTCATACAACTACAACAGGAATATCAAGCCTACGCGCAAAAATGGTTGAAAGCAGAACAGGGTCATCTGGCTTTGACCGAAATGGATATACCGTATGTCGGTACACAGCGTAAAATTCAGCCGTTGCTAAAATTGCAACAGAAGGTCAGCTCTACAAATCTGCAAGAGTCTGCAGAAATCAAACAATTGCCATATCACTATGTCGAAACTGCACAAGGATATGCAGTCGCAGGTTGGAAATTGCCTAAACGTTGGCAATTCGACTTTTATCCCTTATTAGACTTACTCTGTGAACAGCAAGATTGGCTGCGTATTAAAGGAATTTTTTATACCAATCAGGGTTGGAAAAGTTTCAACTTCAATCCGCAGCAATTTAATTATCAATCTACCGATGAAGGCATAGACAATCGGTTGGAAATTATTTATCAAAGCGAGCGTGATTGGGAAAAATTTGAGGCTGAACTATTGGCGTATCGGGTCGATGCTGCTGCGGTTCTAGACTGAAATCTATACGTTATCGGGCAAACGATACAGCAAAATCACAGAAAATCCATTATGCTTAGTGGCAAATTTAAACATAGTTTTAGGAATAGACAATGGCGCTGAAAGCGACAATTTATAAGGCAGATTTGAACATTGCCAATATGGATGTGCATCAATACGGTGACTATCAGCTCACCATGGCATTGCATCCTTCTGAAACTATTGAGCGATTGATGGTGCGTATTTTGGCATTCGCACGTTATGCAGATGAAGCTTTGGAATTTACCAAAGATTTATTTGAAACCGATGAGCCTGCTTTGTGGGAAAAAGACTTAACAGGGCAGTTAATTAAGTGGATTGAAGTCGGTTGCCCAGATGAAGACAAAGTCAAAAAAGCCAGTTCGCGTTGTAAGCAAGTTGCGATTATTGCTTATGGTTCATCGGTAGATGAATGGTACAAACGTAACAGTAAAATCAAAACTTTAAATAATGTTGAAGTGTGGCAACTATCGCCAGCGAGTACCGAAGCCGTTCAAGCTTTATGCGAACGTACCATGCAATTGCAGTTGAATGTAATGGATGGCGAATGGACATTGATTGGCGATCAGGCACAGGCTCAGATTGAGTGGACACAGTTGCAATAACGCTTGCACGAGCTGGAAATTATCTTAAACATCGAAGTGTAAATATTTGGAGATGAACATGAGTGCAGAATTAGAAATTATTGATTTGGTGGTGGGTGAGGGGAAAGAAGCGGTTAAAGGCGCTTTAATTACTACGCATTACACAGGCTGGTTGGAAGATGGCACCAAATTTGATTCATCCTTAGACCGTGGTAACTATTTTGAAACCGTGATTGGTACAGGTCGTGTCATTAAAGGCTGGGATCAAGGCATCATGGGGATGAAAGTGGGTGGTAAACGCAAACTGATCGTACCTGCGCATTTGGCTTATGGTGAGCGCAAAATGGGCAATATCATTCCTGCTAATTCTAATTTGATTTTTGAAATTGAATTGTATGATGTGAAAACACGCGATCAATAAACACCTTTCAACTTAGCCAAACCGCTAGAATTTAAGTCATTCATCCGATGCCAGTAAGGTCTAGCATAAATGACTTAATTTTTTACTTCAAATTTAGTGCAAGAACGATTAGATTAAAAAACAAGCACAATAGGACTTTTGCATTTTTGAATTTCACTCGGATGTGGCACAAGTGTGCATTACTCTTCTTAATTTTACTGTGCAGTGTACTCACACCACCGCGTGTGTTGGCGCAGTATGAGTCTGCACCTGAATCTTACTATCTACATCAACAACTGCTCAATTCTGTTCAATTTACTGAAGATCAATCGAGTATTTTGACTGGGCGATGGTTGTTTTATCCGCAACAATTGATTCAAGAACCCAGTGCGGTACTGGCATCGAATACCGTTGAATTGCCTGCTTCATTTGAAGATTTAATGGGCAATGCCAATACTTACGGCACTTTTATTGGGCACTTTCAAATTCCAAAAGAATTTCTAGGCAGACGTATTGCGATTTGGATTCCCAACCAATATGGCGCCTATCGGGTATTTTTAAATGGCGATCCACTGGTGCGTGTTGGCACAGTCGGTGCAGATGCGAGTAGTCACCAAACCGAAAATGCCCCACGAATTGCATATTTTGTTCCTGAAAGTGAATATTTTACCCTGACCATTCAAGCGTCTAGCTTTCAGAGCTTGCAAGGTGGTTTAAAAAATCCAATGAAAATTGGTTTAAGTCGCACCATCAATCAACAGTATCAGCGTTTGATGATGAGTATTGCCATGATTTGTGGGGCAGTACTTGGTATTGGTTTGTTTACCTTGATGTTTTCGGCATTTAGTCTTGCAAATGGTGGAAAGACCAAGCGTATTTTTATTTTCGGCATTTTTATTGTTTTTCTGGCATTACACAATTTATTTTCTGCACCCTATGCCTATACCACTTTCCTGAATTTAAGTTGGTCTTGGGGAATAAGACTCGAATATTTATTTAGTTTTTTAGCGATTTTATTTTTCCTGAGTTATATGTTTTTGCTCAGTTCGCGCTATTTGCATCGTTGGGTATATAGCGCGGCAATGCTGTTATTGAGCTTTAATATTGGGGTGACGCTGTGGGCAGAACCCACTATTTTTCAGCAGTTGGCATTTTATAGTTCTTTTTTCTTTGTGCTGATTTTGGCAAATTTTGCTTATGGATTTTATCAAACCCTGCATTCAGGAGAGGATTATTCCAAAATTAATTTTTGGGCAGTAATTATTCTGTGTGGCACATTTATTCATGATTTTTTATTAATGCTGAATTTGGTCAATTCCATTCATTTATCTTTTATTTCGACCAGTGTTTATGCATTGCTCATCATGTTTCAGCAGGCACGAAATTATGCCTACCATAACTTACGCATTGAACGCTTGAACCAAAAACTGATTCATTTAAACAGCTCGTTAGATTTAAAAGTGCAGGAACGCACTGAACAACTCAGTCTTTTGAATGAAAAACTGGAAATACAGATTAAAACCGATGCATTAACAGGGGCATATAATCGCCGTGCATTAAATGAAGAAATTCAGCGTTTGTATTTTGAAACCTTGCAAAATAAGCGACATATTTTGGTCTTTGCGATGCTCGATGTCGATTATTTTAAAAAATACAATGATCATTATGGGCACTTAAAAGGCGATCAAATTCTGCAAAACCTAGTTAAAGTTTTACAAGATACTTTGCCTAAAAATGCGTTTGTGGCACGTTATGGGGGTGAAGAATTTGCCATTTTACTGCACGATATTCCGCAACCTGCGATTGCACCACTCATGCAAAAGGTCTTGCAGGCTGTGCGTGATGCAGCTTTTGAGCATGTAGCACGAGAAGACCATAAACAATATGTGACTTTAAGTATCGGTGTAGCGTGGATGACTCGCGCACAAGCGTATACGCACGTGGATGATTTTATGAAAGCTGCAGATGCGCATTTGTATCAAGCCAAACATGCAGGACGCGATCAGGTAGTAATTCAAACTTAATATGTTGACGCTACTCTACATGGCTTAAAGATAGCTCTGAATTTTTTGTTGAAGTTGTACGACAGAAACATTGCCCGACAGTCGTTCAACAATTTGCCCATCTTTAAAAATCAGAGTGGTCGGTAAACCAAAGACTTGATAACGCAAAGTTAAAATTGGAGATTGATCGACATTCACTTTGCCAAACTTTACCGAAGCATCAAAAAGTTGGGCAAGCTGCTCAAAAAATGGTGCATTTTGAACACAAGGCGTACACCACGTCGCATAAAAACGAATCACCGCAACGCCTGTTTCATATTCAAACTCACGGTAATTATTTTCGTTGTATTCCACAATTTCTGACATCACATACTCTTTAATCATAAATAAAAATTTAATCACGCATGAAACACCACGGCATGAGAATTATACCTAAGTTAATCTGGGTTTTAATGCTTTGCTGTTTTATGTTCAAATAGTCAGAATTCATATCAGCATCAAACAATCAGGGATTTGCCATGACACAAAACACAATGCAGCAGATTATTATTACAGAACCAGGTGGCCCAGAAAAATTAGCCTATGAAACGGTTGCAATACCTGAGCCACAAGCCAATGAGGTTTTGGTCAAAGTACATGCTTTTGGTTTGAATCGTCCTGATATTTTACAGCGTCAGGGTCTGTATCCTATGCCTAAAGGCGTGACGCCAGTGCCAGGTTTAGAAGTAGCAGGTGAAGTAGTTGCTGTGGGTGCAGATGTTAGCCAATTTAAAGTTGGTGATGCAGTGTGTGGCTTAACCAATGGTGGTGGTTATGCAGAATATTGTGTTGTACCAGAAAGCCAGACTTTGACAATTCCAACAGGTGTCAGTTTTGTACAAGCCGCTGCGATACCTGAAACATTTTTTACTGTGTGGGCCAATGTATTCCAAATGGGTAAAGCCAAAGCAGGTGAAACGGCGCTGATTCATGGTGGAACCAGTGGTATTGGTACAACTGCTTTAATGCTGTGCAATGCCTTAGGTTTAAAAACCTTTGCAACTGTAGGTTCAGATGAAAAAGTACAGGCAATTTCACACCTCACCACAGCAATTAATTACAAGACACAAGATTTTGAACAAGTGATTAACGAAGTGACAGACAATGCTGGGGTTGATGTCATTTTAGATATTGTTGGTGCGCCGTATTTGGAACGTAATTTAAATTTATTACGTCGTGATGGTCGCTTGGTGTATATCGCATTCTTAGGTGGTGCAAAAGCCAAAGAAGTAAAACTTGGTCAAATTATGATGAAGCGTCTTACCATTACTGGTTCGACTATGCGCGCCCGCAATACTGCAGAAAAAGCTGAAATTACCAAAGGCTTGCAAGAGATTGTTTGGCCATTGTTAGCAAAAGGCGAATGTTTGCCAATGATTTATAAAACTTTCCAGTTTGATCAAATTCAACAAGCACATGCCGAAATGGATACAGGTGAGCATGTGGGCAAAGTAGTGGTGGAAGTGATTTAAAGACTCAAAATTTAAAATCAGCCCGCATAAAAAACTGACCGAGTGTCAGTTTTTTTATGCATATTTTTATAGAAGATTTTAACAAAGATTTTTTGAATCTTTTTTAGCAATTATTTTAATCATAATTACATAAATATTCCTTTAAACTACAATTTAACACAATAAAATTTTTCCAAATAGTCAAATATTAAGGAGGTGTAGGACACACCCTGTCAATAATAGAGCTTATCTTTATATTCATTGAATTCATTCTCAAGATAACAAAACGGTTCATGTAAAATAATTTGATAGAGAGAGCAGGCTTATGAAAATTTTATCTGCATATACGCCAAAACACAGTCTACGTGCATTAAAACGGTTACACAAAAATATTGTTCGTCAGCAAATCAATGTTCGGAACTTAAATAAAATGTATCATGCGATGCTACATTTAGAACGCTATATTGACCGCCTAGATCATGATAAACGCGAAAACTTGTATTAAGTGTAAAGAGCAACCTGTTAATTATTTTTTACTAAAAAGTACAAGTGAGTTGAAAAGTTAAACCTGTTATTTATTGGATTATTCATTTGAAATAACGGGTTTTAAATAGACGGTAAAATTCAGGAGAAAAACTAAGGGAACAATAAGAAATTTAAAATAAACAAGGATGATCAAAGCTGAAAGATCAATTTTAAACTGCTGCACTGTAATAGGTGCAGCACTGCCTTGTGTGAACAATTGCTTCGGAATGTGTCGAGCTTTTAGCTAAATTGTGCGAAAATAGCGTTTTGCTATTTTTGTCCAAGGGCAGTACATGATTGACCAATCTCCTGAATCATTAAGTGATATCGAAATACTCGACATTTTGCAGTCTATGAAAAGTGATGAGCTAGACACAGAGGCAAAAGAAATTATCCGTAATGGTGGGAAAGCAGGTCGTCAGGAAGCGCATAAAGCAGCGTTGGTGGCACTGAATCAGTCATTCGAAAGCAAATTTGTAGAAGCAGTAAGTTTGGCTTTGCAGTTAAACGAAGCGCAAATGAAAAAAATCCGTTATAAAAAAGACCGTGTACGTATTTTAAAAGCACGTGGCATTGATTATTTAGCCATTGATGGCACAGAAACTGCACAAGTATTGGCTCAGGTTGCACAAGCGATTGTGCGTGAAGATGCTGTGGTGACGCATGATTTGCACAACATTTTTCCTTTCTGGAAAGAGGGCTGGCCGATGGTGCAATTCGACAATGTCTATAAAATTTTAGCTGAAGATATTGCGATTCATTATCAAGCAGTATTGGATGAGTTGATCAGTAAGTATTAAGTAAATACTCAGCTAAATTTCAGAAGTATCAGTTCAGATTTAAAAAAGCACCACTTCATTTTGATGTGGTGCTTTTTTGTGAATGCGAGAAAATGTAGATGCAATCAGGCTGAACGAATACAAGGAATCTCACTATCCATCTGCTTCAGTGTTGTTTTGTATTTCCTGCGTTTCTACAATTCGTGTCACTAAAAGTTGGTCAATTTTAAAATGATCGACGTCGACCACTTCAAATTTATAACCATCAAAAAGTACAGAGTCGGCAGGACGCGGGATTTTACGTAGCTTATACATCATAAAACCTGCAATGGTTTCATAATTTTCATCATCTGGCATTTCATCAATTTGCAGCGCGTGTTTAATGTCTTCAATTGGTGTACTGCCATCAATCAGCCAAGAATTGTTATCACGTTTAATGATTTGCTGATCTTCTTCAATAGGTGTTACCCAATCGCCCATCACAGTAATCATAATATCAGACAGGGTAATTACACCCACAACCAACGCATATTCATTAATGACTACGGCAAATTTTTCTTTGGTCGAGCGGAAACGGTCTAAGACTTCAGACAGCGTGAGTGTATCTGGAATGGTTAATACATTACGGATGGTGCTTTCATTTAGTTGTAGTAAAGATTGATTATTGAGGATTCTGACCAAAATATCTTTGGCATCAACATAGCCAATAACATCATCAATATTTTCGCTACAGACCAAAAATTTGGAATAAGGATATTCTGCAAGTTTTTGACGAATACTGGCTTCAGATTCCTTTAGGGTAAAAAACACCACATTTTCACGTGTAGTCATACTCGAAGGCACGTTACGTTCTTCAAGTTCAAACACGTTTTCAATAAAGTGATGTTCCTGCTTTTGTAAAACACCTGCTTGAGCGCCTGCATCCATGACTGCAGAAATATCATCAAATGTAATATTGTCTTCGCGCGTGGTATTTACTTTAAATAAACGGAACAGCACGTTGGCAATCGCATTAATCATCCATGCCAAAGGCTTGCATATCCGAATAAAAATTTGAATCGGATTAATCACCGATACCGCAATTTTTTCAGGGGCGATCATTGCCAAACGCTTAGGCATTAGGTCGGCAAATAAAATAAACAGCGAAGTCACTAAGGTAAATGACAAGGCAAAACTAAGCGTTTCAGCCCATGGTCCTTGATAGAAGCGCACAACTAAGTTGTAAAAATAAGGACGGAATGCGCCTTCACCTAAAATACCACCTAAAATGGCAACTGCGTTTAAGCCAATTTGTGAGGCAGCAAAAAAATCAGCTGAGTTTTCTTGTAGGTCTAAAACTTTTTGGGCACGTTCATCGCCTGATTCGGCTAGAATTTTCAGTTTAACTTTACGTGCACCAGCCAACGCAATTTCAGTCAGCGATAAAAAACCAGCTCCGACAATGAGGATGAGGATAATAACAATATTCTGGAAGAGGCTCACGAATCCACCTGTGGATTATATTATTTTAAATATAACAATTTGAATCTTTATTAAATCATGATTAAACAATGAGGAATATCGAAATATTCCTCATCTGAGTATAAGCGTTTGTGCCAATAAGTTCAGTGAATTTTTAATTAATAGGCTGAAAATTGAGAGTTATTCAGTAAAAACTCACGGTTTTCTTCTTCAATCATTTGGCGCGCTACATATAAAATCAATTGGCGTAACCAACGGTGTGCAGGGTGATGATGTAACAACGGACACCATGCCATCTTTAATTCAAATTCTGGAATATAAAATGGTGGGTCTTTAATCAGTAAGCTTTGGCTTTTGGCTTGTAAGCGCGCAATACGTGTAGGTAAGGTTGCGACTAAATCTACATTAGACGCGAGTAGTGCAGGCATTTGATAATGACGGGTAAACACCGAAATTTTACGTTTTTGTCCAATACGCTCTAAAGCTTGATCAATCCAACCCAGTCCCGCTTGTTTCTCTGGATTCACACCAAAACCAACGCCCATACCTGTTTTAGAAACCCAAATATGTTGTGCATCTAAGTAGCTTTTTAAATTCAGGTTATTGGCAGCAGGGTGTTTGTGATTGAGCAGGCAAGAAAAACTATCACGCCAAACTAAAACCTGATGGAAACTTTGTGGAATTTCATTAAAACGGTTAATCGCCAAATCGACTTTACCTTGTTCCATGTCGCGATAAGACACATCACTCGGGGTTAAAAAGTCTAATACCACATTAGGTGCTTCAGAGCGTAAAGCTTTAACCAAGCGTGGGACTAATGTGGCTTCTGCGTAATCGGAGGTCATAATCCGAAATACACGATTTGAAGTATAAGGGCGGAACTCAGTACGCGGCTCCAAAATCATAGAAAGGTCAGATAAGGCATCGCGGATACGCGGTTGTAATTCTAAGGCACGTTCAGTTGGCGTCATGCCTTCAGAAGAACGAATCAGCAGGGGATCATTAAATAAATTGCGCAAACGACGTAAAATGTTACTCATCGCAGGTTGGGTAACGCCCAATTGTTCTGCAGCACGGGTTACATTTTTTTCACGAAGTAAGACGTCAAGATAAATTAATAGATTAAGATCAACCCGCTCCAGATTCATAAAATAAATACCGAAAATAAAATCACTAAATTATTGGAATTATGCCATAAGCCGTAAGGCTTGTGTATAAATTATGATGAAAAAATCGACGAGATAAACAGCAAAAAATCTGAATAAAAACAGCCAGCCCCATCATTATTTCCTAAAGAAATGTAGGTTGCCTAGTACTGCATCTATACTTTTTAATCTTAAATGCAAAAACACTTAAAAGCATTGGCAGAACTGATAGCAGATTCTATTTTGTATGAAACTTATGTACTTACATTGCGCTGAAAAGCAGCAAAATTTTGCTAAAAAATGGCAGAAATCGCCAATGCAAGCATTTTTTATGAAATGCAAGACTTAAGTCTAATGCAGAAAATATCGGCACAGAGATGAATTTGTAAGCAAAGATATTTGATTGGTTTTCTAAATAAGGTTTTTAAAATCAATATTTTGTGTTTTTATTGTTTTTGTGAATTAAGACTTTGATCTATACATTTTTTTAAAAAATACCGAGAATTACACGAGAATATTGGATTAATTCATTCAGTCACTCTACTCTGTATTCATCGTAACGAAGTGCTCTAAATCTGAGCAATCAAGCATAAGCGCGATTTAGCCTTCGATTGATAAATCCTAAATAATATTACAGGGTACAATATCATGACTACATACCAAACAGCGATTGATGCAATCCGCGAATTAAAAGCAAAATTCGGCAACACTTGGGCAGACATCAGTCCTGAAGATGCTGCGCGTATGCAAATGCAAAACCGTTTCAAAACTGGTTTAGATATTGCTAAATATACAGCTGCGATTATGCGTCGTGATATGGCTGCTTATGATGCTGATTCAAGCAAATACACTCAATCTTTAGGTTGCTGGCACGGTTTTGTTGCGCAACAAAAAATGATTGCGAACAAAAAATACTTCGGTACTACTGAACGCCGTTATATCTACCTTTCTGGTTGGATGGTTGCTGCACTTCGTTCAGAATTCGGTCCACTTCCTGACCAATCTATGCACGAAAAAACTTCTGTTCCTGCATTGATCGAAGAAATCTACACATTCTTACGTCAAGCTGACGCGAAAGAATTAAACGATTTGTTCCGCGCACTTAAAAAAGCACAAGACGCTGGTGATACTGCTAAAGCTGCTGAAATCACTGCTCAAATCGACAACTTTGAAACTCACGTTGTGCCAATCATTGCGGACATCGACGCTGGTTTCGGTAACGAAGAAGCAACTTACTTATTAGCTAAGAAAATGATCGAAGCGGGTGCATGTGCACTTCAAATCGAAAACCAAGTTTCTGACGCGAAACAATGTGGTCACCAAGCTGGTAAAGTAACTGTTCCACACGAAGACTTCATCGCTAAAATCCACGCGTTACGTTATGCGTTCTTAGAAATGGGTCTTGACGACGGTATCATCGTTGCACGTACTGACTCTGAAGGCGCTGACTTAACTCAAAAAATCCCAGTAGTTAAAGAGCCAGGCGACATCGCTTCTCAATACATCAGCTACTTAGACACTCAAGAAATTGACATCTCTGAAGCGAAAGAAGACGAAATCCTAATCAAGCGTGATGGTAAATTACACCGTCCTAAGCGTTTAGCTTCTGGCTTGTACCAGTTCCGTGAAGGCACTCAAATTGACCGCGTTGTACTTGACTGTGTAACTAGCTTACAAAACGGTGCTGACCTTCTTTGGATCGAAACTGCGACTCCAAACGTAGAAGAAATCGCTCACATGGTTAACCGTGTACGTGAAGTTGTGCCAAATGCGAAACTTGTTTACAACAACTCTCCATCATTCAACTGGACACTGAACTTCCGTCAACAAGCGTACGACCGTTGGGTTGCTGAAGGTAAAGACGTATCTGCATACGACCGCGCTAAATTAATGAGCGCTGAGTACGACGATTCTGAATTGGCTGCTGAAGCTGACGAAAAAGTACGTACATTCCAAGCAGACGCTTCTCGTGAAGCAGGCGTGTTCCACCACTTGATCACTCTGCCTACTTACCACACAGCTGCTCTTTCTACTCACGAGCTTGCTCAAGGTTACTTCGGTTCTGAAGGTATGTTGGCTTATGTTGCTGGCGTACAACGTAAAGAAATCCGCGGTGGTATCGCTTGTGTGAAACACCAAGCAATGGCTGGTTCTGACATCGGTGACGATCACAAAGAAATTTTCTCTGGTGACAACGCGCTTAAAGCAGCGGACGAAGCTAAAAACACAATGAACCAATTCAACGCGTAATCGCTTGATGGTTTAAAAGAAAACCCTGCTGATGCAGGGTTTTTTTTTATGGCTATTTAAAATAGTCAAAGAACTTTGAAACATCCTTAAATTGATGTTCCTTCATTTATGAAATGCAGCAGCTGTAACCTATTTAATTTTGATCACATCTGCCTCTACAGAAGCAGGGTAATGGAAAGACACCTTAATCCATTGTTTTTGTTGTGCAGGAATTGGTTCTAAAAAATGCGGATCGACTACGGCTGCATATTCTTGATATTGCTGATCGACCAAAACCAAGTCATTGGCATGTAATTGTAATGCTTGATCAGATTGATTGTGAATTGCCAGAAAATAATCGTGTGCCATCACAGGGTCGTTTAATTCTTTGACCTCAACATTTTGTACGTGTTCAGCCTGAATATCGACATGCTTCAGGGCATTACTGACTTGCATATTTTCTACAGGATGTAAGAAAACCTGAGTTTCATTTTTCTGCTGATTTTGTGTCTTTTTCTGATTGTATAAACTGAATTTAAGACCGTGCGCTGTGAGTTGAATATGTGCATATGCTTGCCCATTTTCTGTATTGAGCAACCATTCATTTGCCGTGTTTTGCGATGGGTGTTGGTTCTGTTTGTCTTGCTGATTGTTGCCCTGAGCAGCTTGAATCGTTCCCGCCACTTGGTTTTCGCGCTGGCGCTGTTTCGAGCGTTTAATGTCGCTGAGTTGAAAGGTTTGATCATCATTCAGGCGTAAATGAATCACATGCTGTTCACAGTTGTCACAAGGCAATAAGGCTCTAAAGTTACCTGTAGCTTGTCCTGTCCATGAAGTTGCTGAATTTTGAACTTCAGTTTTAGGCGTAATTTGTGGCTCAGAAGGCAAAGCGGATTGATATTCCCTGCTTGGATCAGTTGATCCGCAAGCTACTAAAAATAAGCTAAGTGTACTGAGTGCAATCGGATAACGATTCAGCATAAATGTTCTAAACTTCAAACTTGTCTTGCTGCCACCTTAAACTTTCACCTTGTATCTGAAAAGCCAATTTGCCTTATTTTTAATGAAGATTTGTAGCAAATCATAACAAGCCCGATGTTTTAAAGTTTTAAGTTTCACTTCAAGGATTACATCGGATTAGACCGTAAAAAACTCAGCAAACTGTGCGTAAATTTATATATTTACCATTTTAAACTTGCTTGAATCTAGCAATGAATAAGCGCAAAAACAGTATGATTTTGCATGGAATAACAAAAATAAGATGAGTGCAGGAAATTTTTATACATTTATAAAGTATTTGTTTATTTATTCGTCGTTTTAGACTTTTGTATTTGTCGATGCTTGCTAAAATTCGCACACTTTATTTGGGGTATGCGGTTGTGTTTGAAAAGTTAGCTGAGCGAAGCTTAAATTTAATGGGTTGGGAAATCGACAATCATTGTCCGTTGGAGTTAGACCAATATGTGATGATTGCAGCACCGCATACCAGTAATTGGGATGCGTTATATGCACGTTTAGGGCTTAAAGCTTTGGGCGTTAATGTTCGCCTGACCATTAAAGACAGCTATATGAAATTGCCGTTTGGGCCATTTGTTCGTGCAATGGGAGGTATTGGTATAGACCGTCGTCCGAAAGCACCAGGCGAAGCACGACCTAGTATGGTTCAGCTCATGACGGACTTATTTAAAAACCATCCTAAATTGGTGATGTTGGTGACGCCTGAAGCCACACGTGCGCGTCAAGAACAATGGAAAACAGGTTTTTATCATGTTGCGTTAAATGCAGGTGTGCCAATTGCTTTGGCGTATATGGATTACGCAAAAAAGAAAACGGGTGTGGGAAAAATTGTGCATCCAACCGGTGATTTTGAAAAAGATATGGCTGAAATCATGGCATTTTATGCGCAGGTTCAAGCAAAATTTCCTGAAAGTTTTAGTGTCGATACACGTTACTATTCAGAATAAGCACACTATTTCAGTGTAATAATCTATCAAAACTAAAAGACAGGGGATTATCCCTGTCTTGCTTTAAAACGTGGGTTGGATTTGCAAATCACAAATAATTTGCCACGACGTTTCACAATTTGACAATCGGCACGCGATTTTGCACTTTTTAAAGATGAACGAACTTTCATGAAGATAAACACTACAATATGTAATGTTATAATATTACATTAATAGATGACTCTTGAAAAGTGTCGATAGTCATAAAATTACCGCGTATCTTTTAAGGAGAAAATTTAAACAACAATCTTTTGGTATAAGCCCGCACGTACAGTTCCCGCTTTGCTCTCTTTAACTTTTTGCCAAGTCTGCGGTAATTTTAACAGGTTTAAATCACGATCTGCTTCAACATAAATCAGACCTTGTGCCGCAATGAGTGGATCAGCCAACCCTGCCAATTCTTCCCATAAATCTAAACTATAAGGCGGGTCTAAAAATACCAAATCAAACTGATCTTTTAGTGTCGCCAAAGCATGTTGTGCGGTAGAAACTTTTAATTGTGCTTTGCTTTTATTGACGCGTAATAATTCTAAATTTTGCTGTAAAAACTGTGCTTGTGTACGGTTTGGCTCAATCATGACCACGTGTGCCGCACCGCGAGACAGGGCTTCAAAAGCTAAAGCGCCCGAACCTGAACAGAGGTCTAACACTTTGGCGTTTTGCACATCCCACATTAACCAGTTGAATAAGGTTTCGCGCACTCGGTCGGGCGTAGGGCGTAATCCCTCAATTGAAGCAAAAGCCAACTGACGACGTTTCCATTCTCCACCAATAATGCGTAGTTGATTTTTCATGGCTTAGTCGCTCTCAATTGGGTTAGTGGGTACAACTGCTGTTGGCGCAGTTGCAGGTGGATTGGTTGGAGCTGAACTCGGAGTAGTTTGCGAAGGATTTGGGTTGAGCGCAGGGTGATTGGTTGCTGTATTCGGATTATTCACGTTATTCGTATTTGGTGCAGTAGATGAAGGGACTTCACCACTTGGCAATTCACTTGGTTTTAAACCTGCAGTCATTAAGCCACCACTCACTTGTGCGGCAGATGGACGAATTGGCTTTTTATTTTTATTCAGTAACCAATAGTCTAAAATTGGACGCGCCAAAGCCGTTGCTGCAGAACCACCGCGACCATTTTCTAGAATGATGGCAATTGCGATTTCAGGGTTTTCGGCAGGAGCGAAGCCAACAAATAAACCGTGGTCAAGCTGACGGTCGGTCAATAAGGCTTCGTTATAGCGTTTACCTTGCGCAATACTTTTAACCTGTGCTGTACCTGTTTTACCTGCAACTGAATATTGCAAGCCGCCTTTAATCCCTTTACCTGTACCTGATTGAATCACATCAACCATGGCATCACGCATTTTAATCCAGTCTTCTTCTGTGCCGTTAAAGTCAATTTTTCCGTTGGTACCATTGTGAACTTTAAATGGTTTCGCGCCACGACTTTCACGTAACACGTGCGGTGTGACTTTAAATCCTTTGTTGGCGGTGATGGCGGTGGCCATTGCTAATTGCAATGGTGTCGAGGTAAATGCACCCTGACCAATACTGACGGAAATTGTTTCACCTTTCATCCATTTGGCTTTGCGCGTACGCATTTTCCAGTCCGGGTTTGGGTAGAGTCCTGTGCTTTCACTTGGTAAATCGACCCCAGTTTTTTCACTAAAGCCAAATTGACGCATCCAGTCGTTCATTTTTTCAATGCCCATGCGATACGACAATACATAGAAGTAGGTATCACACGACACGACTTGAGCTTTGTGCATATCGACAATGCCATGCCCAGTTTTTTTATGGTCACGGAAACGGTGGCTGTCGCCTGGTAAAGTGAAATAACCATAATCCTGAATGGCGGTTTTCCAGTCGACATAGCCATAATGAATACCGCCTAAACCAAACATCGGCTTAATGGTAGAACCCGGTGGATAAACACCTTGTACTGCACGGTTATAGAGTGGTTGATCTAAATTATCGCGTAAGGCAGAGTAGTCGGTATGGCTAATACCTGTGACAAATAAGTTAGGGTTAAAACTCGGACTGGAGACTAAAGCTAAAATTTCACCTGTACGTGGGTCAAGTGCCACAATTGCACCACGGCGTTCTGCCAGTTGTTCAGAGGCGACCACTTGCAAGCCATAATCCAATGACAAAAACAAATCATTGCCACGTACAGGGTCTTTACGTCCTAAATTGCGCAGCACATTACCATGTGCATCGGCTTCTACAGATTCGTTGCCGGGTACGCCATGTAGCAAGTGCTCATACGATTTCTCCACCCCAATTTTGCCAATCAAGTTGGTGCCTGCATAAGCATCTTTGTCAATTTCTTTCAGTTCTTTGTCGTTAATGCGCCCGACATAACCAATCACGTGCGCAAATAAGTCACCATGCGGATAGTAACGTGTCATCTGGGTTTCAATATTGACCCCAGGGAATTGAAATTTAACTTCACTAAAACGGGCAATATCCGATTCATTTAAATTCAGCTTGATCGATACACGTTCAGTTTTACGTGAAGTTTTAATCCGACTTTTAAAGCGATCGATATCTTCTTCTGTCAGTTGTAAAACAGGTGTCAGTCGCGCAATGGTATCGTCAATATCTTCAACATCTGCACGGCTTAAAGTGGCTGAGAACACAGGGTAGTTATCTGCCAATAACACACCATTGCGGTCATAAATATAACCACGTGCAGGTGCGAGTGGTTGTAGCCGAATTCGGTTTTTATCTGATGCAGTCGCAAATTCATCGTAGCCGCTAATTTGTAAAAAGGCATAACGAGCCACCAACAGCAGCAAGAAAAAAACCACAACACCCACCGAAAAAAAGATGCGATTGCGAAAAATACGCTTCTCTTGCTGAGCATTTTTTAACGGATAGTGTTGTTTCATACAAAAATTGGCTTAACAAAAATGAGGGAGAACGAATTTGGACTATTCTAACGCATCTATTGGCAATTTTGAGTAACCATGTTTGACTGAATTGCCCGATTTAACCTAGAAGATGGGCGCAATCTTAATTTTTGACTTTAGCGACATCAAAATTGTAATTTGCTGTATATAAGAATCCTGACAATTCTGCTAGAGTCAAAACACGAAAACAGGACTGTTTTTAAAATTAAAACAAATGGACACTGGTGACAATAATGACAAAAGTCTATTCTTTCGTGGCATTACTTGCCTTTTCAAGTTTTAGCTTTGCTGGGAACACTACTTTTTTACCTGAAGCAAAAATTAGCGCAGATAGCGCAAAAACCTGGAATGTAGGGGCGGGTATTACCCAAAAATTACTGCATTTGAATGGTGAATGGGTCAATCCTTATGGCATTGCCTATCTAAAAGCGGGGGCTTTTTTAAATGGTGACCATGAAGTCGGTGGGCAAACAGGTTTTCGTTACCCATACCACCTCACAGGTAAAGACAAAAATGGTTATTATATTGGCGCTTACGCAGGACACCTAGAATCTAAATGGGTGGATGGTGAAGAAAAAGCGCGTTTAGGTGCAGGCATTGATCTGGCTTATGTATTACTGAGCCCTGAACGCATCAGTAGCTTTAGTGTTGGCATTGGCGCAGGTGAAAAATTGGAAGATCGACAAGGGCGAGTGATTGCGGAAACTGAGCCTAGACTACAATTTTCCTATACGCTCAGTATGGGTTTGTAGTCAGAATAGTGACTTTTAACTACTTTAGAATCTTGTAATTAGAACTAAATATGGAAAAAATGCATGCTTGAGTACGTCAATCAGTTGTGGCAAACCTTTTTGAATCGTCCAGATTTTTGGGCCGTGCTCAGTATTATTCCTGTGACTGCTTTTGTGACTTGGGCGCACGTGTGGATGGCACTAAAAATGGTGTTCTATCCAATTAGCTTTTGGGGCTTTCACCTTGGGCCTATTCCTGTGGGATGGCAGGGGATTGTACCGCGTAAAGCAGGGCGTATTTCAGGCATCATTACCGATAACACATTGTCAAAATTAGGTTCATTGCGTGAGTTTCTCAATGCTATGGACCCTGAAGATATGGCGCGTATTATTGGTGAGCAAGTGGGTTTTGAACTTGAGCACTTAATTGATGAGGTCATGTTAGACCGCAATGCTGTGCTTTGGGAAAACCTACCGTATTCGATTAAACGCCGTATTTACGCACAGGCGCATAAACAATTGCCAGGTGTGCTGCGTGAATTGGTGACTGAACTGACCTTGAATGTTGAATCCTTGGTGGATATGCGTGAAATGGTGGTCAGCCAAATGGAAGGTGATCGCCGCTTAATGGTGCGTATGTTCCTAAAAGTCGGTCAAAAAGAAATTAACTTTATTTGGCATATCAGTGCATTGATTGGGATGTTCTTTGGTATTTTCCAAATGATTGTTTGGTTTCTTGTACCATGGCACTGGACGGTTCCATTTTGGGCGGCAATTTGGGGCTTCTTGACCAACTGGATTGCGATTTGGATGGTATTTAACCCAGTCGAACCACATTACGTGAAATATCCGCAGTTCTTTAAATTGACTGAAAATCGTCAATTTCCATGGATTAAGCCAGTGATTCCACGCATTGGGACTTATAATATTCAGGGTGCGTTCATGAAACGCCAAGAAGAAGTCTCGGATGTGTTTGCAACGGTAGTCACAGAAGATCTGATTACGTTAAAATCGATTATGACTGAAATGATGTATGGCAGTAAAAAAGACAAAACCCGCCGTATTGTCAAACGCCACATCAACGAAATTATGGAAACACCATTGGTTCGTACCTCTTTACAGTTGTCTTTGGGGCCAAAAGAGTATGCCAAACTCAAGACTGACTTGATTGATCGTTCGATTGAAATTACGATGGTGCCTGTATGCGACCCTGCCTTTAATGCGAGCCGTGCACAGAAAATTTATCAAATGTTCAGAGATCGTATTCGTGAACTGACGCCAAAAGAATTCCAGAATCTCTTGCGTCCTGCCTTTCAGGAAGATGAGTGGATTTTAATTGTCTTGGGTGGTGTAACTGGTTTTATTGCTGGTTTAATACATTTGTTTGTCGCTTTCTTATAAGAGGATGCTGGCTGCGTAAAGGGCGATGGCTCTGATATGCAACGAGTGTCAAATACATTGTTAAAATGAGGATGTTTTTTTATGCGCATTATCTTACTCGGACCACCTGGAGCAGGTAAAGGTACACAAGCTCAGTTGATCTGTAAGCGCTACAATATCCCACAAATTTCAACCGGTGATATGCTCCGTGCTGCAATTCGTGAAGGTACTGAATTAGGTCTACAAGCCAAAAGCGTCATGGACGGTGGCGGTTTGGTATCTGATGAACTGATCATTGGCTTAGTGAAAGAGCGTATTGCGCAGCCAGATTGCGTGAATGGTTGTATTTTTGATGGTTTCCCTCGCACTATTCCACAAGCTGAAGCCTTGGAAAGCGAAGGCATCAATATCGACCACGTGATTGAAATTGATGTTGCAGACGAAGAAATCGTACAACGTTTGTCTGGTCGTCGTCAGCACCCTGCATCTGGTCGTATTTATCACCTTGTTTACAATCCACCAAAAGTGGAAGGTAAAGATGACGAAACTGGCGAAGATTTGGTTCAACGTCCAGATGACCAAGAAGAAACCATTCGTAAGCGTTTAAAAGCGTATCACTCAGAAACTGAGCAATTGGTTGGCTTCTATCAAGGTCGTGCTGCTTCTGGTGAAAATGCACCAAGCTATAACAAATTGAATGGTCTTCGTCCAATTGAAGAAGTTCAAGCAGATTTGTTTGCTATTTTAGACCAAGCAAAATAAGTCTAGGTCTTAGACCAAGTCTGTTTAAAAGAAAATAAAATCGTTTAAACAGGCTGCTTGTTTTGACTTTAAAAGAGTCCTGATTCATATTAGGGCTCTTTTTATTTGTTTCAGTTTGGGAGAGTGCTTTGCAACATGCTGCTGTGATCATCATGTTATTGGCAAGTATTGCCGTTTTAGGCTTTCTTGTTTTTGTGAGCTATAAGTTGTTGCGCAACACACAAGCTCAGAATTCGGCTGAAAAAAAATCAGGCAAGCACTATCAATTGCATCCGAAACTTAAACAACAGCAAGAGCAACAACGTCAGTCTGAAGATTCTCAGGATAAATAAACCATCACACATCTGCAAAAGATTGCAATTTTAAATTTGGGCAGTTTTTATAAAACCTTATGAAAAAGAATAAAATTCTATTAATAATTCTTGTGGTTGGTATTATTACTTTAGGTATTGTAATTTTTATAAAATCTCAAGCAGTTACAGAGACAAAAAGATTAGGTAACGGTGAAAATACCAACCATGAAGAAACAAGTTCATCTCTGTACAATCTTGTGCATAGATTGCACAGTTATCCACACTATTTTGGATGATCCACATTGCTTTGATGATCTAGCTTGTCTTCAATAAGTTTAGATCACTTTGCAAAACTCTACCGAAGCACTTACTTAGATACGGGCTCGTGATGAATTTCATGCAGCGTGATATGCCGATGCGCGCCAAATTCAAAGCGATCAGGCCAGTTACACACATCTGACACCACACATTCACCACATTTAGGCTTACGCGCAATACAACAATAACGGCCATGTAAAATCAGCCAGTGATGTGAGTCAATTAAAAATTCTTTAGGAATGACTTTAATCAAACGGTGTTCGACTTCTAAAACATTTTTACCTACAGCTAAACCTGTACGGTTACCTAAGCGGAAAATATGCGTATCGACCGCCATAGTAGGCTGTCCAAATGCGGTATTTAACACTACATTGGCCGTTTTGCGTCCCACGCCGGGCAAGGCTTCTAAATCGGCACGATTATCAGGCACGATGCTGCCGTGTTTTTCGATGAGAATTTTGCAGGTTTTAATGACATTTTCTGCTTTGGAATTATACAGCCCGATGGTTTTAATATATTCTTTTAAACCTTCCACACCTAAGGCATAAATCGCTTCGGGAGTATTGGCAACAGGAAACAGTTTGTCGGTGGCTTTATTGACGCTGACATCGGTCGCTTGTGCAGATAAGGTCACCGCTATCAGCAATTCAAATGGATTGGAAAAATTCAGTTCAGTGGTCGGATTTGGACGTTGGTCACGTAAGCGCTCAAAAAAAGTCTGAATTTGCTTTTTGGTCATATTTTTAGACGGCTTTTCTTTGAGCGTGGTGCTTTTGGCAGCCGTTGTTTTGACCGCTTTATTGGTCAGACGTGTATTTCTTTCGGGCATGTTTATGCTCCTAATTCACGTAACTGTTGTTGTAAATTGGTTAGTAATAGCCGTTTTTTCTCATCGTCACGCACACTGAGTTGTTTTTCGAGTTTTTTAATTTGTGTGCGTAATTTTGCCAGTTCGATGGTGGTTTGTGCATCGGCAGTGGAAATCTGTTCATTTTTTTGCACAGGCAATTCAATCACAGGCACAGCAGCATCGGCTTGTGCAGAAAATTGAGCAAACAGTTCGGTATCAATTTCTGCACGTACCACAGGGCCTTTACGGTGCAGACGACGTTGTTCTTCACGTTGTATGTGGGCGTAGTAGCGTTGGCGTAAATCATTCTGTTCTGCCACTCGTGCGCTATCAGAAAGCAGGGGTTGTGTATCTTCTACCAAGTCAATGCAATCGACAGGGCAAGGTGGGATACACAATTCACAGCCAGTACATAAATCAGTCAAAATGCTGTGCATGAGTTTGCCTGAGCCTAAAATGGCATCGACAGGGCAGGCATTAATACATTTGGTACAACCAATGCACTCATCTTCACGAATTAGGGCTTTCATACGCTGTGGGCGTCCATCTGCCTGCACAGGCCAAACACTGGCTTCTGCGGTCAATACAGGGCGTTGCAGTAAGTTTGCTAGTGCATCTGCAACAGGTTGTCCACCGGGTACGCATTTATTGGCCGCTTCGCCTTCTGCAATCGCTTTGGCGTAGGGTAAACAGCCATCACGGTGACCACATAAGCCACATTGAGTTTGAGGGAGTAGCGCATCAATATTTTGAATCAGAGCAATTTGCGAATTCATGGACAAACCAATGCCACTTTAAACAGCAGCAGAAAAACGGAAGATAAGGCTAGGGGGGAAATTCTAGGTCGATGATTTTAGCACGATTTTTGCTTTTAGGCTTGTGCGCAAATTAAGAACAACAATTGCTAGCTTTTTGGGCAAAAATGCTCAAAACTATGAATTAATTTGTTACATTAACTTATGGGCTTAACACGCTAAAAAATAAGTTAAATTTATGAAAATACAAATGTTTTAAAGTTTTTTGAAAAAAACTATTGTAGATTGTTAACAAAAGATATTTAATATTTTGCGCCAAAATATATCATTGATTGAAATTTTGACCAATTTTGATCCATTTTCTGCTGAGGATTAAGCGTTGAAATACAACAGCCTTAACGAATTCCTAGATTACGTTAAAACACGTGATGCACATCAACCAGAGTTTCTACAAGCTGTAGAAGAAGTAATGACCAGCCTTTGGCCGTTCATTGAAAAGAACCCTCAATATGCAGCACATGGTTTGCTTGAGCGTTTGGTTGAGCCTGAGCGTGCAATTCAGTTCCGCGTTTCTTGGGTAGATGACCAAGGTCAAACCCACGTAAACCGTGCATTCCGTGTACAGTACAACTCAGCAATTGGTCCATTTAAAGGTGGTATGCGTTTCCACCCATCAGTGAACCTTTCAATTTTAAAATTCTTAGGTTTTGAACAAACCTTTAAAAATGCTTTGACCACATTGCCAATGGGCGGTGGTAAAGGTGGTTCAGACTTTGACCCTAAAGGTAAGTCTGAAGGCGAAATTATGCGTTTCTGCCAAGCCTTAATGATCGAGTTATATCGTCATTTAGGCTCTAACACGGATATTCCTGCGGGTGATATTGGTGTAGGCGGTCGTGAAGTGGGTTACATGGCGGGTATGATGAAGAAGCTCAGCAATGACACTTCATGTGTATTCACAGGTAAAGGCTTGTCTTTCGGTGGTTCTTTGGCGCGTCCAGAAGCTACAGGTTACGGTACTGTGTATTTCGCTGAGGAAATGCTCAAGACTCGTGGCGATTGCTTTAAAGATAAAGTCGTTGCGATTTCTGGTTCAGGCAACGTTGCACAATTTGCTGCAGACAAAGCAATGTACTTGGGTGCGAAAGTAGTTTCACTTTCTGACTCGAATGGTACTGTGTACGTGAAAGAAGGTTTCACGCCAGAATTACTTGCTGAAGTGATGGAACTTAAAAACGTAAAACGTGGTCGTATTTCTGAATTTGCGTCTAAGCACGGTTTTGAATACCTTGAAGGTCAACGTCCTTGGGGTATTAAATGTGATATCGCGCTTCCATGTGCGACTCAAAACGAACTTGATGCGAATGATGCAGCAGCGCTTCTTGCAAACGGCGTAATCTGTGTTGCTGAAGGTGCGAACATGCCTTCTACACTTGAAGCGGTTGAGAAATTCGTTGAAGCGAAAATTCTTTATGCGCCAGGTAAAGCATCTAACGCCGGTGGTGTAGCAACTTCTGGTCTGGAAATGTCTCAAAACGCATTGCGTTTAGGCTGGACTTTCGAAGAAGTTGATGAGCGCTTACACGCAATCATGAAAGAAATTCACCGCAACTGCGTAAAATTCGGTACGAAAGAAGACGGTACCGTGAACTATGTAGACGGCGCAAACATCGCTGGCTTCGTAAAAGTTGCTGATGCAATGCTTTCTCAAGGCGTATTCTAAGTCTGACTGAGTTTAAGCTTGAAAAAAAACCGAGGTGAATGCCTCGGTTTTTTTATATTGCGATTTTATCGTTATAGAGTGCCTTTGACTGCTTCACGCTCTACGGTCATGTCGAATACATAGGCATATTTAGACTGGTCAGCTGCCGGATTTTTAATTTCATAACGTTTTACCCGAATAATCTGACGCTCATTCGATGAATGCTGAAAACCTTCGATCTGATCGTAAAATAAAGTCCAGTCTTTATCGACCTGAGTCTTTAAGCCTTTTTCATCATATTTGATTTCTTTCACCTGTAAGCAGGTTTGCTGAGCTACACCCGTACAGGCTTTAGTCTGTGACGAAACTTCCAGGAAAATGGTTTCTGCCTGACCTTGGTATTTGGTTTCCGGTGTCATTTTTCCGGTAAAGACATATTTTTGACCATCAGCTGCAGTAATACTCAGTTTTGGCTGATTGGCATCATTTAGATCCAGACTAAACGGAATATTACGCTTTTGCAGAAGCTGGCTGATAAAACGTTCCTGTTCCATTAATGGTGCATCACATGCCATCATGGTGCCCATCATGTCACCCGTACTCAGGGTATTATCTTTAACAGTCCAGCTCGTGCCAAGGCCATTACAGCCAGAAGCTACACTTAGTCTGCCTCGTTGATCAAAGCTCAGAACAATCGGGCGTTGCAGCCCACGATCAAGTTCCCAGGTATAAGCGGGCAAAATTTGTGTAGGCGTTTTTAATGTGGTGGATAGAGTAGAAATAGCCGGATCTCCTGAAGTGGCAGGAAGATGTGAAGATTGACATGCAGTTAAAGCCAAAGGGAGCAGGGCAAGCGCAAAAATACTGAATTTCATTGGTTTATATTCTATGTGCTAAAGTTTCAACGTGATTATAATCAAGAGATTAACAAAAAATATGGATACAAATCGTAGCTTTTGCTAACAAAATGTATCCAAATTAAAAAGTCAGATTTTAAATAAGCGGAGCTATCGGTTAGTCAAAACGATAAATATCCATACCGAGTGAACCCATGCTAAAGCTGCTATGTACAATGTTAAATCGATCTCCCGTACCCATTGCAAAAAACAGCGGTGCAAAGTGTTCTAGGGTTGGGTGATTACGTGCTACATGTGGCAATTGTTGCCAATCTAGTACTGCATCATAATTGCGATGACTTAAATGCTGCACCACACGATTACGGAAACTAGATGCCCATTCAGGCACAGCCGCATTGGGTGTATTCCATGATAATTCACGTAAGTTATGGGTGATACTGCCTGAGCCAATCAGTAAAATTTGCTGTTCACGTAATGGCGCTAAACTTTGCCCAATGTGATAAATCTGTTCGGCGCTCATATTCATGGGCAAAGAAATGGTAATCACTGGAATATTGGCATCGGGATACATGTGTAGTAATGGCATCCATACGCCATGATCATGCGGGCGTGTGCTGTTGGCATGGGCAGCAAAGCCCGCATCAGCCAAACGCTGCAAAATATCTTCTGCCAGTTCAGGTAAGCCAGGTGCAGGGTAGCGCAGGGCGTACAAGGCTTCAGGAAAACCACGGAAGTCATGCCATGTTTCAGGGCGAATACCTGTGTTGACCTCCAGTGCATTACTTTCCCAATGCGCCGACATCACCACAATGGCTTGCGGTGTTGGCAAATTTTCACTTAAACGGCTGAGTGCAGGCCCGACCTGTTCAGGATTGAGTGCCAACATGGGCGAACCATGTGAGATAAATAAACCGGGTAATGTCTGTAAGTTCATGCCTAGATCCCTAAAGCCTGCTGTTCTACAGCATCGCAAAAAAGTGTGTATAGCGAAATGTACTTTTGTTCAACGCTATGTTGCAGCTTTGCAACGTCGTTTGAGTTGAAGATATTTTGATAACTCAACGTACAAATTGAATAAGTTGATTTAACCTGCACGATGATAAGGATGGTTGTGGTTGATGCTCATAGCACGGTATAGCTGCTCAATCAGCATCACGCGAACTAAAGGGTGTGGCAAAGTTAGTTTGGATAATGACCAATGCCATGCTGCTGCTTTACGTACTGCTTCAGAGTGACCATCTGGTCCACCAATCGCAAGCACGACATCATTGCCTTCTAGCATCCAGCCTTTCATGGTTTCTGCAAGTTTTTCGGTACTGAACTCTTTGCCGCCCACTTCCAAGGCAATTAACACCTCATTGTTTTTCATGGCATTTAAAATGCTATCACCTTCAATTTGGCGATATTTTAGAATATCGGCCTCAGAATCATTTTTGCCACGTTTCGCCATTGGCAGTTCGACAATTTGAGTCTGCACAAAAGGCTGAATCCGTTTGAAATAATCTTCAAAACCAGTCAGCACCCAAGCAGGCATTTTTTGTCCAATGGTCAGAATGCGAATTTTCATAGGCGAGTTCATGTAGCGATCAATCAGAATCTCGCATTATAACCATGATTCAACACAAGCGCTGTGTAACGACACAATTTGCAATTGAATTTGCCAACAGGCTGTTGCTTTAATACTCAGCAATCTTATTGGTCTTTTTTGTCTTGGAATTATCAGCATGCGCGCGTTTCAAAGTCAGCAGTTATATTCATGGATATTGGGCGCGGGTATGGGATTGATGACCACTGCTACATTTGCTGTGCCTGAGGCTCAATGGGCAGAACCAAACAATTTGCAAGTCTATATGCAGCAAGTGATTGGGCAGCAGGGTTTGGGTAATTCCGAACAGTATCGTCATTATAAAAATGTGATTGAACTGAATCGGGTTTCGGCATGGATTCGGGAACAAATGCGAGTATTTGGAATTCCGTGTCAATTTCAAAATTATGTGGTCAATCAGCAAAGCTACCGCAATGTGGTGTGCAAATTGAATATCGGTGCTGCGCAAAAAACGATTTTTGGTGCGCATTACGATGTTTATGGGCAGCAGCAGGGGGCAAATGACAACGCTTCTGGCGTGGCAGGTGTAATCGAAACAGCACGAATTTTGGCGCAGGAAAAGAATAAACTTAGTCAAAATGTAGAATTTGTATTTTATACCTTGGCAGAACCACCATTTTTTAAAACTGAGTCGATGGGCAGTTTTGTACATGCCAAATCTGTGCAGGCTGAAAAAGAAAAAATCCGTGCGGTGTATGTGCTGGATATGATTGGTTATTACGACAAAAACTTGGTGCAAAATTATCCAATCGGTTTAAAGTGGATTTACCCAAGTCATGGCAATTTTATTGCGGCATTGAGCAATATGCAGTCACGTGAAATGAGTGCAACCTATTGCAATGCGATGCAGCGTTTGAATCAATTGCAATGTGAGCGTGTGGTCGCACCGACTTTCGTCAAGGGCATGGATTTTTCAGATCATTTAAATTATTGGAAATATGATATTCCTGCCATTTTAATTACCGATACAGGCAGTTATCGCAGCACACTTCGCCATACCACAGGTGATACTTTAAAAACAGTAAATTTTGAAAAAATGGCACATGTCGTGAATGGCTTGGTTGCACAGATTTTATCACCTTGATGATTGATCGCAGCGCATAAAAAACGCAGCCCTGAATTGAAATAGGACTGCGGTTAAAAGGTCATCCACCTGGAGATATGGATGACCAGACCATGAAGCACGCTTCAATCAAAAGCGTCTGATCAATTTATCGGTCTAAATAGACCAAACAAGAAACATACAGCGCGATGTATCTTAAATTTATATATGTGGATGGTTTGCCTATTTTTCAAGGAAATTGAATTAAAAACAGACTATCCATTTTAAAAATAATTAAAAAATTATTCAATTATTTTAAATCCAGAATCTAAATACAACAAAAGAGCACCGAAGTGCTCTTTTGAGATGTTCTATGCTTAAAGCAGAGTAACTTGCTTAATGACGTGCGGCTTTGCCTGCTGCTACTGGCTTCACAATCGGTGCCTTGGTTAAAGGCTTAGGCATACTGGTCAGTGCCAAAGGCAAGATTTCATCAATGCTTTTCACAGCCTTGATTTCCAAACCTTCTTTGACATTGTCTGGAATTTCAGACAAGTCACGCACGTTTTCCTGTGGGATAAATACCAGTTTGATACCACCACGATGTGCCGCAAGAAGTTTCTCTTTCAAGCCACCAATGCGCATTGCACGACCACGTAAGCTGGTTTCGCCTGTCATGGCAATATCAGGACGAATTGGAATATCTGTAAATGCAGATACCAATGCCGTAGTCAATGCCAAACCTGCAGATGGACCATCTTTAGGTGTTGCACCTTCTGGCAAGTGTACGTGTACATCGGTTTCGGCAAATACATTGGCTTCAATGCCTAAACTGTCGGCACGGGTACGCACAACGGTCATCGCGGCTTTGATTGACTCTTGCATCACATCACCCAATGAACCTGTGGTGATGAAATTACCTTTGCCTTTCATGGTTGCCACTTCAATGGTGAGTAATTCACCACCCACTGAAGTCCAAGCCAAGCCATTTACACGACCCACTTCGGCTTCTTCTTCTGCCATACCATAGTCAAATTTGTGTGGACCAAGGTAGTCAGGCAAGTTTTGTGAAGTCACATCTACCTGTAGGTTTTTGGCTTTTTTGCTGACTGCTTCTTTCACCACCTTACGGGCAATTTTTGACACTTCACGTTCCAGACTACGCACACCTGCTTCACGTGTATAGCGCTGCACAATGTCACGAATCGCTTCTTCATGAACCGTCAATTCTTTAGCACGCAAGCCATTATTTTTGATGGCTTTAGGGACAAGATAGCGTTCTGCAATATTCACTTTTTCATCTTCGGTATAACCCGGTAGACGAATTACTTCCATACGATCTAACAGAGCTTCTGGAATATTCATGCTGTTGGCAGTACAAATGAACATCACTTCAGACAAGTCTAAGTCTAGATCTAAATAGTGATCATTAAACTTGTTGTTTTGTGATGGATCAAGTACTTCTAACAAAGCAGATGCAGGGTCGCCACGGTAATCCTGTGCCATTTTGTCAATTTCATCGAGCAAGAACAGTGGGTTCTTCACACCAACTTTAGTCAATGACTGCACAATTTTACCCGGCATCGCACCAATATAGGTACGGCGGTGACCGCGAATTTCCGCTTCATCACGTACGCCGCCTAGCGCCATGCGCACGAACTCACGTCCAGTGGCTTTTGCAACCGATTCACCCAGTGAGGTTTTACCTACACCCGGAGGACCGACTAAGCACAGAATTGGACCTTTGAGTTTTTTCACGCGCGACTGCACAGCAAGGTATTCCACAATACGGTCTTTGACTTCATCTAAACCGTAATGGTCGGCATCTAAAATTTCTTGTGCTTTCGCCAAGTTAATGCTGACTTTGCTGGCTTTGTTCCATGGCGTATCTAAAATTACTTCCAGATAGTTACGTACCACAGCCGCTTCGCTAGATGCAGGTTGCATGGCTTTTAGCTTACGGAACTCAGCTTCTGCTTTTTTGCGGACATGTTCTGGCAAGTCTGCTTCGGCCAGACGTTTTTCAATTTCAGCGACATCATCTTCCGCACCGCCGTTCATATCGGACAGTTCGCGTTGAATGACTTTCATCTTCTCATTCAAGAAGTATTCACGCTGATTTTTTTCCATCTGGCGTTTAACAGAGTCATGCAAGGTTTGCTCAATCTGCTGTTCTTCAGACTGTTGCAATAAATAAGTCATTAACTCGGTCAAGTGAGCTTCAAACTCATCGTGCTCAAGGAATTTTTGTTTGACATCAATATTCAATGGCACACGGGTTGCAACAAAGAACAACAACTGCAATAAATCTTCAATTTTATTGGCAGCAGCAATCAGTTCACGTGCATTGCGTAATTTTGCTTCTGCATATTGCGCAAATAAGGCACGTAATTCTTGCAAACGTGTTGCTTGGGTATTTTCATCCATCGCAACAGTCATTGGGCTCAAGCTGTGTTCTGCAGTCAAATACGCGTCTTCATCAATAATTTTTTCGAGTTTGGCGCGGTATAAGCCTTCAATCAGCACTTTGATACAGTTTTCATCATTTTCGTGATTCACAACTTGCACAATCTTCGCGACAGTACCGTATTGATATAAATTGTCGTGATCAATTTCTTCTGTAAGCGAATCTTTTTGCGCAACTACAAATACTAGATTGTCACTGTTACGAGCCACATCAACTGCATTGATCGATTTTTCACGACCTACAAATAGCGCGATTTGCATGTGTGGATAAACCACCACATCACGTAGCGCTAAAAGCGGTAATACACTTGGAACCTGAGGCTCTAAGGTTTCTTGATTCATAATAATTTCAGACATGGGCACTCCTAATGAGTGACAACGGTGTTGCCATGTTTTTAATAGTGATGGGTATTTTTTAAAATACAAGGGCAGGTCAACACAAATTGTTTAAAAAGTAGCTAAATATGTGATTTTAAATTGATCTATTCAGTCAAAATGATCAATTTAGCGTTTCAAGGTGCGTTTAAACTGTAAAAAATGTTGTGGAGTTAGTAAGGCATCTACAGGTTGATCCCAATTTTCACGTGGCAAGCGTGTATGAATTAGCTGAAAATCATGTGCAATCCCTAAGCGATAAGGATGCTGCGGGGCAGAGGCTAAAGTGCGGTCATAATAACCACCGCCCATTCCAATGCGGGTGCCATGCGTATCGCAAGCCAATAAGGGCATCAAGACTAAATCTAAATGG
The DNA here is from genome assembly GCF_051948795.1 of Acinetobacter sp. Lyrl_1. Lineage (NCBI taxonomy): Bacteria > Pseudomonadati > Pseudomonadota > Gammaproteobacteria > Moraxellales > Moraxellaceae > Acinetobacter > Acinetobacter sp. Lyrl_1. Next base: position 19,785 of record NZ_JAYJLK010000001.1, on the reverse strand, counting down.
GAGATGTGTTTTCCGCGACTTGTTCTTGGTTCTTGCATCCCCAAACGATGATGGGCAAAGCGACGCTGACGATATTGTTGTGGGGTGATTTGTACCCACACCAAGTGTTGATTCATATTGCAAATCATGGGCAAATACACTTGTTTGCTATGCGCGAAGCAATATTCAATGATGCGGTGTGTATGAATTTCACCAAAAGCATGTAAATACATACCCACTTTTTTTGCGTACTGAAATTTTGGCAGTCGTATTAGCCGCTGCAAAACAGCTTGCTGTGCGTGTTGCTGTTGGGTGCGCGTGACCGCTCTGCGCTGTTGTCGAAGCTGTTTACGCAAGGTTTTAAGTTCCAACAACTGCATCTCGGCACATCCTTATATTCTTGAGTTTAAATGCTTGAATGGGTATGGGATTACTGTCATTTCATCGACAAAAACAAGCTTTTATCATACTTGGCATTTTAACAGGATGTGATGCTGTATTTCTGTTTATCTGAAACTTGACCTGCTATCGGATAGTCTAGCTCGAACCCTAGACGCAAAATTACAAAAACTCTTATGCTATTGCCCAATCAATGCCACGCCAACAATCTTCAAGATCGCTTCAAGATGGATTAGGCAGGCTTCAGTTAAAAACAACAAATATGTAAAAACACAAGCCAAAACAAAAACAACACTTTCATTTTGCTGTTCAGGGAGAACAAGAACATGAATTATTCCAACAAGGTGTTTAAACATCTACTTCAAGGCGTGCTGGCTTTAGGAAGTTGTGTCAGCGCACAAAGTTATGCAGATTCGACCTATTTACCGCAGCCACCGAATACCCAACAAGTCTTTTTTGTCGGCAATAACTGGGATGGCACAGTGACGGTGATTCACCCTTCACAAGACTTTGGCAAAGTGGGTGTGGTCAATATGATTCCTGACCGCAAAGAGCGTTTATTAGAAATTCATTTAAATCCAGTGAAATTGATTGCCTACACTTACATTCAACAAACTGCAGGTGAGGGCAATGACCAGTTGGTGGATGATATGTATTCCACGCCAGATGGACAGTCGATTGTGGCTTCACGTCCAAGTTTTGCCGATGTAGTATCCATCAACATTAAAACGGGCAAAATTAATTGGCGTACTCCAGTCGAAGGTTTCCGCGCAGACCACATGGCGGTTTCACCAGATGGACAACGTGTTGCTGTGTCGGCATCGTCAGGTAATGTGGTGCATGTTTTAGATATTCATACAGGTAAAGAATTGGGGCGTTTTGCAACAGGGGATAAGCCGCACGAAAATATTTACTTTGCAGGTGGAACGAAAATCTTAAACTCTGCGATTGGTAACGTAGAAACTTCGATGGATGCACAGTGGCAAGATTTTACCAAAGGTAAGCGCTTTATTACCATTGCCGATGCCAACAATTATAAAGTTCTGAAAAAAATTGATTTCCGACCTGCGTTAGATGCCTTTGGACGTAAAGATTTATCCAACTCAGTGCGTCCTATGGTGCTAAGTAAAGATGAAAGCAAACTTTATGCGCAGGTTTCATTTTTTAATGGTTTGGTGGAATACGACTTAAAAACCGATAAAGTCACGCGTATTGGACAATTACCGGGCAGCAGTACAATTCCAAAAGACCGCAGCAAATGGGTAAATGATTCACGTCATCATGGTTTATCCATCAGCGCAGATGGCGAAAAACTCTGTGTGGCAGGCACGATGGATGATTACGCGACCATTGTAGACCGTCAGAGTTTAAAAGCAGGCAAACTGATTCCTGCAGGTAAACCATATTGGGCAACCCGTAGCCCAGATGGAAAAAGCTGTGTGATTTCAGAAAGTGAAACCGATGTGGTAACGGTGATTGACTTTGCTACGGGAGAAAAAGTCCGCAGTGTGCCAGTGGGGAATCACCCACAGCGAGTGCGTTTGGGTTATGCACCAAGCGATTGGTCGACGCCGTAATTTTTAAGCCGATCATAACAGGCAAAGCATGCTAAGGCGCTCAAGACGATATTTGAATTGAGCGCATTTTAGGATGGTTTGCTTATGGAGCATGCACATGAATGGGACTCGATGGCTCGGTATTGGCTTTTTTGTTTTGGCGGTCGCGGTGTTGTTTACCGTGGTGTATGTGTTTCAACCACCGAATAAGACTGTTTCTGAAACAGTGTGGGTGAAACCGAACACGGCTTCCACAGAGATAGAAACAACGCAAAGTCTATATTCAGATGAATCTGAAAATGTACTGGAAACAAACGCTATGCTAGAGCGTGCTGCGGTATCTGCAGTTGAAATGCAGCAATTAATCCAGCAACGTGATCAGTTGTATTTAGGCTTTAAGCAAATTAGTACAGGTTTAAGCCAAGGGCAAAAGCCTGATTTAAACCGTGTACAAAGTATGTTGCTACAGCAGGAACAATTGGTACAAGCAGGCGTATTAAGAGCAGAAGATGCAATGAACTATAGCCAGTTTTTAAAGCAAATTTTACCTGAAATTGCAGGGCAAATTGATTTGCATATTTCGCGTTTAAAGCGCCTGAACGTGGTGACAGGTTAAGCCACAGTAAGGTGTGAGTTGCTGTTATAAATACACGATGACGCCATTGTTGCAGTCAATAATGGCGTTATTTTTTTGTCTAAAAAATTCTTTTAATCCACATGTTTTTAAGCCGAATAGCGGCCACTTGAGCTGAATTTATCCATGATTCCTTTGATCAAGCGTTCAATTCATCTTAGAAGAAAGCACACGTATTTTACTGTATTAGACGAAAGTTGTATAAGGCTGTGCCGAATAAATTTGGTTTTTCCTTCCTTTTAAAAACTACAGAAAAAACAAAGTTTAAATTTTTCTTCACCGTATTTTTTATGCTGCGAACAAAGATCATCTTTATTTAAATTGGTATGACCATTTAAATAAATAACTAGACCAATGTTGACATTTATTTGTATAAAACTATTATTTGTTGCAAATATTAAGAGTATTTTGATTTTTATCTTAATATTGGTCAGACCAAAATTAGAATTTTATCTATATGCTTAGACCTATGTTTACGTTTGAGTGAGCATTTCAAGGAGATGACAATGCTTCAACATTGGCAACAGATCTACGATCCAATGGCAAATATTTGGATTTCGAGTCTTATTGCATTAATCCCGATTATCTTTTTCTTTCTGGCATTGGCTGTATTTCGCTTAAAAGGAAGTGTTGCGGGAACAATTACGGTTATTTTGGCGTTATTAGTGTCGTTATTTGCCTATGGCATGCCTGCACCAATGGCTTTTGCTTCATTGATCTATGGCTTTTTCTACGGTTTATGGCCAATCGCATGGATTATTATTGGCGCATTATTTTTATATAAAATCTCTGTAAAAACAGGGCAGTTTAACATTATTCGCTCATCTATTCTGTCAATTACAGAAGATCAGCGTCTCCAGATGCTACTAGTGGGCTTCGCGTTTGGCACATTTTTAGAAGGTGCAGCGGGCTTTGGGGCGCCAGTGGCAATTACTGCTGCTTTGTTGGTGGGTTTGGGTTTTAAACCTTTATACGCTGCGGGTTTATGTTTGATTGTGAACACCGCACCTGTTGCGTTTGGCGCAATGGGGATTCCAATTATTGTGGCGGGTCAGGTTTCGGGTGTAGAAACCATGGAAATTAGCCAGATGGTTGGGCGTCAGTTGCCATTTATGGTGCCTATTGTGCTGTTCTGGATTATGGCAATTATGGATGGCTGGCGCGGTGTGAAAGAAACTTGGCCTGCAGTGTTGGTGGGTGGTGGTGCTTTTGCGATTGCACAATACTTGACCTCTAACTTTGTAGGGCCTGAGTTACCCGATATTACCGCTGCAATTGCCTCTTTGGTCAGTTTAACGGTGTTGTTTAAATTCTGGCAGCCAAAACACATTTTCCGTTTTAGCGATGCAGACACCAAAGTGGATGCCAACTTAGTTGCAGAACAACAGCAAAAATACAGCATGGGTCAGATTGTCAAAGCATGGTCACCTTTTGCAGTGTTAACGGTGATGGTCACCATTTGGAGTATTAAACCGTTTAAAGATTTATTTGCCAAAGATGGGGCAATGCATGACTGGGTAATTTCTATCAAAGTGCCATTTTTACATCAATTGGTGCAAAAAATGCCGCCTGTGGTTGCTGAAGTTAAAGACTACGATGCAATCTTTAAGTTCGATTGGCTGAGTGCAACAGGGACTGCAATTATGATTGCGGCTGTCATCACCATCATTTACTTAAAAATGAAACCGCGCGAAGCTGTTAAAACTTTTGCAGAAACCATCAATGAGTTAAAAACACCAATTTATTCGATTGGGATGGTGTTGGCTTTTGCTTTTATTGCCAATTATTCAGGCATGTCTGCGACTTTGGCATTGGCTTTGTCACACACAGGCAATGCTTTCACATTCTTCTCGCCATTTTTAGGTTGGATTGGAGTGTTCTTGACAGGTTCAGATACATCAGCCAATGCCTTATTTGCTGCCTTGCAAGCCACAACTGCACAGCAAATTGGTGTACCAGAAGTCTTGTTGGTTGCTGCCAATACCAGTGGTGGAGTAACAGGCAAAATGATTTCACCGCAATCTATTGCAATTGCCTGTGCGGCTGTTGGTTTAGTCGGTAAAGAATCGGATTTATTCCGCTTTACCGTGAAACACAGTATCACGTTCACCGTAATGATCGGTATTATTATCACTCTACAAGCTTATGTGTTCCCATGGATGATTCCATAACCACATGCACAAGAGGATAGCCGCATGAAAGTTTCCGACAAAGTTGTACAAGACCTGCGCACACTGGTTGAAAAAAATCAGATGCAAGTCGGAGACCGATTGCCTGCCGAAAGAAAGTTATGTGAACAACTCGGGGTTTCCCGTTCCTCTTTGCGTGAAGCCATTCAGCAATTGACCAGTCAGGGCATGCTGGTCAGCAAAGTTGGAGCGGGTACTTTTTTGCAACAGCTACCCACCAATTGGTCGCAATATCAAATTGTGCAGCCTTTAAGTAACCTGATTGATGAAGACCCTGCTTATCGTTTTGATGTGCAGGAAGCTCGAATGGTGCTTGAAGGTGGTACGGCATGGTATGCCGCACAGCGGGCAACTGCTGAGGATTTGAAAAACATCCGTGCCTGTTATGAGCAAATCGCCCATTTTCAAATTTTAGGTGATGACGATCAGGCAGCAATTGCCGATGCCAAGTTTCATTTGGCAATTGCCGAAGCATCGCACAATTTGGTGCTCATTCAAATGATGCGTGGCTTATTTGATTTGTTGCAATACAACGTAGTTTTGGGCAGACGCAAAGTCTATACCGAAGCCCACCGTTTCGATCAGTTGCACGATCAACACTTTCAAGTGATGGATGCAATTGAACGCCAGGATCCAGAAGCTGCCCGTTCGGCAGTGTGTGGACATATTGAATTTGTAGTTCAACAAGTACGCATGATAGACGAGGAAGATGCGCGTCGTCAGCGTGCGAGTCGATTAAACAGGATAGCGCCATGATTATTTCTTCTGCGAATGATTACCGCGAAGCAGCGAAACGCCGTTTACCGCCATTTTTATTTCACTATATTGATGGAGGTGCGTACGCGGAACAAACGCTGAAAAGAAATGTGGAAGACCTTTCACAGATTGCCTTGCGCCAACGTGTTTTGAATGACATGTCGGCTTTGAGTTTAGAAACCACCTTATTTAATGAAACCTTGTCAATGCCTGTGGCTTTGGCACCTGTGGGTTTAACGGGCATGTATGCGCGCCGTGGTGAAGTGCAGGCTGCAGTTGCAGCTGACAAAAAAGGCATTCCGTTTACTTTATCTACCGTGTCGGTATGCCCAATTGAAGAAGTGGTGCCTGCCATTTCACGGCCAATGTGGTTTCAATTATATGTATTGCGTGACCGTGGTTTTATGCGTAATGCTTTGGAACGTGCTAAAGCAGCAGGCTGTTCAACTTTGGTCTTTACAGTAGATATGCCTGTGCCTGGCGCACGTTATCGGGATGCACATTCGGGCATGAGTGGTCCAAATGCTGCTATGCGCCGCTATATGCAGGCAGTGATGCATCCAAACTGGGCATGGGATGTTGGCTTACTAGGTCGTCCGCATGACTTGGGCAATATCTCTAAATACTTAGGCAAACCAACAGGACTTGAAGATTATATTGGCTGGTTAGGCAATAACTTTGACCCATCTATTTCATGGAAAGACTTGGAGTGGATTCGTGAATTCTGGGATGGCCCAATGGTCATTAAAGGCATTTTAGACCCAGAAGATGCTAAGGATGCTGTTCGTTTTGGGGCTGATGGAATTGTGGTGTCCAATCACGGTGGTCGTCAGTTAGATGGTGTGCTCTCGACTGCACGTGCTTTACCGCCAATAGCCGATGCAGTAAAAGGAGATCTAAAAATTCTAGTGGATTCAGGTATTCGTAATGGCCTAGACGTGGTGCGCATGTTGGCGATGGGTGCGGATACTTGTATGCTCGGACGTGCCTTTATTTATGCACTAGGCGCTGCAGGTGGGGCGGGTGTGAGTAATTTACTCGAATTGATTGATAAAGAAATGCGAGTCGCAATGACCTTAACGGGTGCTAAAAACATTCAAGCGATTAACTCAGATTGTTTGGTACAACTTGAGCGTGAACTGAAAGGCTAAATTGCCAACAGGAGCGATCAATCCATCAACCGATGCATTTGGCTGAATCGCTTAATTGTATTTTTCACCTTGTTTCAGGACTTGTACACTATGCCACAGACAATTTCTTCTGCAACACAATTTGATGCTGCAGCAACCCTCAAAAACTTGGTCGATATTGTGGGAAAAGCGCATGTATTGACCCATGAATCAGATACTCGTTTATATCGTCAAGGGCGACGTTTTGGCGAAGGACAGGTTTTTGCGGTGGTCACGCCAGGTTCTTTATTGCAGCAGTGGCAAGTGTTACAAGTGGCTGTGGCAGCAGATTGCATTATTATTATGCAAGCCGCCAATACTGGACTCACGGGTGGTTCTACCCCTTTTGGTGATGACTATGATCGTCCTGTAATTTTGATCAACACCCAACGTTTAAAAGGTATTCAGCTCATCAACGATGCCAAGCAAGTGATTTGCTTGCCTGGTGCAACATTGGATGCTTTGGAACAGCAATTGGCGCCGCATCAGCGTGAGCCACACTCAGTCATTGGTTCATCTTGTATTGGCGCTTCAGTGTTGGGCGGGGTATGTAATAATTCAGGTGGTGCATTGGTCAGACGTGGTCCTGCCTATACTGAGTTGGCCTTATATGCACAAGTCGATGCACTGGGCGAGTTGCAACTCATCAATCATTTGGGGGTGAATTTAGGGAACTCGCCAGAAGAAATTTTAACCAAACTTGAGCAACAACAATATCGCCCTGAAGATATTGAATATTCGGAACATTGTTGTGCTTCAGATCAGCGTTACGTGCATGATGTTGCCCAAGTCGATGCCGATACGCCTGCACGGTTTAATGCCGACCCGAGCCGTTTGTTTGAAGCTTCGGGTTCGGCAGGTAAAGTCTGTGTGTTTGCAGTGCGTTTGGATACATTTGAGAAAATTCCGAGTCAGGTGTTTTATATCGGCAGCAATCAGCAGGATGATTTAACCGCGATTCGCCGTTTTTTATTACGTGATTTGCCGCGTGTACCGATTGCTGGCGAGTATATTCATCGAGATGCCTATGACATTGGTGCAGAATATGGCAAAGACAGCTTCTTGTTTATCGAGAAGTTTGGCACCAGTAAAGTACCTGCAGCTTTTGCCATGAAAGATAAAGTTGATGGTTTTCTAACCCGTTGGGGCATGCGTGGATTGTCGGATAAAGTTTTGCAAATGTTCACGAAACTACTGCCAAATCATTTACCAGAACGCATGAACCAATTTCGTGATTTGTATGAACATCATTTAATTTTGCGCATTGAGCAGCAAGATGTTGCGGCAGTACAGCAGTTTTTAATGGATTATTTTATCACGCGCAATTCCGGCAGTTTTTTTCTATGTAATGAAGATGAAGGCCGCAAGGCTTTTCTGCATCGCTTTGCAGTGGCAGGTGCTGCAATTCGTTATCGTGATACACATCGAAATGAAGTGGAAGACATTGTTGCTTTAGATATTGCGTTAAGACGTAATGATCAGCAATGGGTTGAAACCTTGCCCGAAGAGTTGGAGCAGGCGATTATACATAAGTTGTATTATGGTCATTTTTTATGTCATGTCTTTCATCAGGACTATATTATTAAAAAAGGCGTAGACCCGTTGGCGATGGAACATCAAATGTGGTCATTGCTTGATGCACGTGGGGCAGAGTATCCTGCAGAGCATAATGTTGGGCATTTATATGTGGCGAAGCCTGCCTTAAAGCAGCATTATCAAAAATTGGATCCGACCAATTGTTTTAATGTGGGCATTGGGCATAGCTCTAAATTAAAAGCTTGGCGTTAAATAAGGATGAAAACTGAGCAGTGAAACTGATTCTAAGGAAAGATGGATATGTTTAAGTTAGATAGCAAACTGCTACAGATTTTTTACTATGTATATAAATTAAAAAATGTGTCTGCAGCAGCAGATGCATTGGGCATGAGTCAGCCTGCGGTTAGTAACTGTTTAAATAAAATTCGTCAGCATTTTAATGACCCATTATTTTTAAGGGTTGGCAATGAAATGTTGCCTACAGAGTTGGCGAAACAGATTTTTTCACCGATTAGTGAAATTATTAATAAAATTGAAACGGTCAATAATTTTAAAGTCGATTTTGATCCGACACATTCCGATCAATTATTTACCTTGGCAATGACCGATGTTTCGCATTTGGTTTTATTGCCAAAACTGACCAAGTTTTTAAAAAAATATGCACCTTCAGTGCGGATTAAAATTCGTCCTATTACCCGTGAAACCAGTTATCAAATGGCAAATGGTGAAATTGATTTTGCGATTGGTTTTTTACCTGAGTTAGAGCAGGGTTTTTATCAGCAGCAATTATTTTTACAATATTATGTGGTGATTAGTCGTAAAGATCATCCACGTATTTGTGAAAAAAGTTTAGATGTTGAAGCTTATATTCGTGAATCGCATGTCGATGTAGATACCAGTATAGGTCACTACCATATTGAAAATGAATTAAGCAATCGTGGTTTAAGACGTAATATTCTAATGAGTATCCCAAGTTATTTAGGGGTCGGTTTAATTGTGCAAGAAACCGATATGATTGCGACAGTGCCTTATTATTTAAGTGAGGTGTTATTGGCACGCGGGAATTTACAAGTAGTGAGTGCGCCTTTGAATTTTCCAACCTATCCTGTACGACAATATTGGCATACGTCTTGTCATCACCAAACCAGTCATCAGTGGTTAAGAAAAGTGATTTTTGATTTGTTTAGTCAGCATCCTTAATTAATCGTATTTAAAGTAAAATTTTTATAATTTTTTAAATTATCATTCGCTAATTCCCTCATCTTCAAAAGAGCAGGCTAGGCTGAGGGAATTAGTGATTCTTTTTTATAAGGCAATAAAACTAAATTTCTGCCCACGATTTTGATTGCAGCTATACATTTTCATTTTTCCATTATAAATATCTAAACATTTGCCTGTATCTGCACTACGAATACGCTGACCATCGAGATACCATTTTTGGTTACTTTGTCCATTACAGGTATAAGCAATTACTTCAGCACCATCATGTTTCTGTTTTCCTGCTACATCTAGACATTTACCTTGCACGGTAATGCTTTGATCAGGATGGAAAATAAAATGCTGATTGGTACCATCATGACAATGTGAAGTCTGAATGGAACGTTGATTACTGCGACTAAAATCTACGCAGCGACCATCATAGGTTTTAATTTTGACTTTTTGTTGCCATGTTTGTGCAGGATAAGGCATAGGTGTTGGCATATAAATGGTTTGTTGTGCAGGACGTTCTACAGGTGTACTTGCTGGAATTTGAGGTTGAATGACGATATTGGGAATCTGCCCCGATGCTGTTCCGTCAACTACAATACATGCTGTTAAAAGTGAGCAACTGCTTATAGTGAAAAGTGTCTTAAACATAAGAGAAAACAATTTATTTATTAGGTGGATAGGATAAATTTAAAGCATGGAATAAATATTTATTTTTTGTAATTTTATGAGTAATTGACCCTAAAAATTTATCGAATAGACAAGGTTTTCAGCAAAAAATAAGAACGAAAAAATTCAAGTTGTCTTTATTTGTTATTAGTCGGTGCATTCTTAGGAAGTGTGTGGTAGAAATTGTATTTAGAGGATATATTTCTGATTTAGTTTGTGGTCAGCAACAAGCGAATTATCCAATTTGTTGAATTGAACATCAAAAATTCAACTATATTGCTTTAAAATTATGTGATTGAGTTGTAAAATTATGTGTTAAAGTTGGCAATTGTCACAGTTTTTGAATTTTTGGGGTAGGAACTGTTGAAACATTTTTTACTACGACTTGGATTGGATCTGCGTAAACTTATTTTAATTTCCACAATTTTAAGTGTATCAGGCTTATTTGTCGTAAGTATTTTTATTTTAAATTATGTAATTAAACAACAATTAATTCAAAATTCACTTTCGATCAATGAAAAATATGCAGAAAAAATTGCCACCAGTGCCAATCAACATTTTTCAGATATGCTGCAAGAGTTGGATTATAGTGCACGTTTATTAGAAAAAAAATTTTATAATACACAAGTTAGAAAAGAAGAAGTAAAACGCTTAAAAAATCAATCGAATAATTTTAATAGTGTTTTATTGGTAGAGCAGAATAAACATATTTTAGCTTATGCACCTAATACATTAAAACTTAATTTTAATCAGGCTTATAGTACCATTGGTATTGATGGATCTATTGAAAAAAAGAAAACTTATATTTCATCTCCCTATTGGTCTATAAGTAATAATTTAATCGTCATGATGTCACAACCTATTTATAATAAAACACATCAATATTTAGGCTTAATCAGTGGTACGATTTATTTACAGGAGCAGAACTTGATTAATACCATGCTCAATACTCAGTATGATTATAAAAAAAGTTATATGTATGTGATTGATCAACATAATCGTATTATTTTTCATCCAGATAAAAAGCGAATTGGTGAAAAAATTATCAATAATACAGGTTTGGATTATATTAATAAGAATACAAAGGGATCAATTCGTTTAAAGAATAGTTTAGGTATAGATAATTTGGCGGGTTTTGCACATATTCCAAGTGTAAATTGGATTGTAGTTTCTCAGCAGCCCACAGATGATTTACTTGCACAAGCTAATACGCTGATTTTTAAAGTATCGATTGGAATCTTCATTTTTTACTTTTTTATTTTTTTATTGATTTGGTATATCTCAAGCTTTATTTCTTCACCTTTGAACCGCTTGGCACGTATGGCAAGTATGCTCAATCATGCGGACATTGAAAATAAAATTAAAGAAGTTGATCCGTGGTATTTCGAGGTTTTAAAGTTTAGAACCTCATTATTAATGAGTTCGGAAACCTTTAGTGATCGGATTGCGGAGTTAAAACATCGTGTCAATACGGACCCATTAACAGGTTTATATAACCGTCGTGGTATGCAATTATTTTTAAATGAACTGCTAGAGACTCGTACCGAATTTGCAGTATTAGCCATTGATATAGATTTTTTTAAGCAAATTAATGATCAGTATGGGCATGATCAAGGTGATGTGGTACTTAAAACGCTCGCGCAAATAATGCTAACTAATTTTAGGGAACAGGATGTTTGCTGTCGTAGTGGCGGTGAAGAATTTCTAGTTTTAATGACGACTGCAGATGCAAATGTGGTGTATAAAGCTGCAGAGCGGCTTAGAAAAACCATGCAGGAAACTACGATTAATCAGATGGGTCAAATCACCATCTCTGTTGGCATCGCTTTTTGGCCTCGAGATGCAGAAGATGTTTCTGATGTACTGAAACTTGCAGATAATAAATTGTATGAAGCTAAACATGATGGGCGTAATTGCACAAAGTCTACGGCCGTATGAGGATTTGGAAAGATTCTTCTTTAGCTGACACGGAGGTATGCTTTGGAAAAAGATCAAGATCCAACGATAGTGGTTGAAGACAGTCCTGAACAAGAAAAATATGAACTTTTGAAAGAAAAGCTGAAATACAAACAGGCGGAGCGCGAAAATTCTAAAAAAATTGATCATAAACAAGTACGGTTGAACATTCAAGCGGATGCCTTACCAAGCAAAACCTTTTTTATAATGAATGCTTTGGCAGCTATTATTGCAGGCTATGGTTTATTGTCTAATTCAGCTGCAGTGGTGATTGGTGCAATGCTGGTTGCGATGATGCTTGGTCCTATTTCAGGTATGGCTTTAGCATTTATTGATAATCGATGGTTGTTTTTTAAAACAGCATTTAAAACCTTAGTTTTAGGTGTGTCGATGATTGTCAGTATTGGCATCATTTTAGGTCTTATCAATATTAACTTACCTATCACCCATGAAATTCTGTCTAGAACTCAGCCTACCATTATGGATTTAATGATTGCACTTGCGGGTGGTGCAGCAGGGGCATTTGCAGCCGTTTCACCACGTCTGTCTGTGGCTGTTGTTGGCGTTGCAGTTGCGACTGCTTTGGTACCGCCGCTGGTTGCAAGTGGCATATTAATTGCGCATCTGGAATGGAAACATGCAGCAAATGCTCTGCTGTTGGCACTGACCAATATTGTTGCTATTCAAATTAGTTCTTCACTGGTGTTATGGGCAGCTGGTTTTAGACGCGGTTCAGATGAAGAAGTAAATAGCACAGTAATTGAATTTATTAAAAGAAATATCGTGAGTCTTTTAGTACTTTTTGCGCTGGGTATCTATTTAAGCTTTAACTTTATGATGATGTTAAATAAACAGATGTATGAACATCAGGTAGAAAGCTTGATTGAAAGTCAATTTAATCAACATAATAATTTGATTGATACGGTGCAGTTTGATCGGCGTAAAGAGATGACTTTAATTCGCGTAGTCTTGCGTGGAGATATAGCGCCAAAACCTCAACAGATTTCTGCATTGAATCAAAAATTAGCACAAGACCCACGTGGAAAACCAAGTGTGGTTCAAGTGCGCTTTATTCCTGTGCAAATTATTCAAGCCAAAGAAAGTCCTGATTTTGATATTAAGCAAGTTGAAGCCGAGCAATTGATACAACCTTAGATTCAACAATAAGAAATTGATGGTATTTACAGCTTACTTTAGATGGAGTCTTATTATTCAATAGGCATTCATAATGTTACATATTACACAGATTTAATTTAATAGTCTCAAAAGGTTATATTTAAGCCAATTTTAAGCTAAGTGACTTAACATCGGATTTATTTCAAATCAGATTCACTATGCTTCCACGCTCTCCTTACAAAGGCACTTCTGGTTTACAAAGGATTTTGAATGCCACAAGCTATTCTTTGGCAGGGTTTAAAGCCGCCTTTCAAAATGAAGCGGCATTTCGGCAAATCATTCTGATTAATTCACTGCTGATTCCGCTCAGTTTTTTCATGCCTGTCAGTCGTGTTGAACAAGTGCTCATGATTGTGGTGTGTTTACTTGCCATCATTGTCGAACTGATTAACTCTGCTATTGAAGCCGTGGTCGATCGTGTTTCGATGGAGCAACACCCCTTGTCTAAAAATGCCAAAGATATGGGCAGTGCAGCGCAATTTGTTGCTTTGGCAATTATCACATTGACTTGGGGCGCATGCCTGATTCCTGCTTAATCCTTCAAAAAAGCATAAGACAGACTTTAAAATAGATAGTGAGTTGAGTAATCCTCATGCGGCATCAGCATTCAAAATTTTTACTTCTTCAAGCAATTTTACTCCTTCTGAGTTTGCTGATATTGCTCAATTTTTTTAGCGTTGCAGGCACGCTAGATTTACACCTAATTCAACCTTTTATAGATGCACATGCAGAATTTCCACTGCGACAAAATTGGGCATTGGCTGAATTAAATCATCGTTATGTCAAATATATCCTGATTGCAGTATATCTGAGCTATTTGCTGGCTTGGTTGCTGTCTTTCAGATTTCAAAAATTACGTGCTCGTCGTTGGGAGTTTGGCTATTTCTTTTGGATGGCGGTGATTTCAACCAGTGTGATTGCAATACTTAAATCGCAGTCGGCACATGCTTGCCCGTGGGATATGAGCATTGCCACAGCGCATGGCGTTTGGTGGGATTTAAGTGCAACGGCAGGGCATTGTTTTCCTGGTGGGCATGCCTCAAGTGGTTTTGCTTTATTGGTAGGATATTTTGTTTATCGGGTTGCTCAACCTAAACGTGCTTATTTTTTCTTAATTGCAGCATGTATTTTAGGCATGGGGATGGGCTGGGCGCAAATGATGCGCGGGGCACATTTTTTTAGTCATAATCTTTGGACAGGCTGGATTACTTGGTGTTTAAATGTGGTTGCCTATGCATTCTTGGCGCATAAATTGCACACTCAAAATCTAACTTAAAACCCGATCTTAACGCATCGGAAATTTAACCTGCACACATAAACCACCTAAACTGGCACTTTTAGAAAACTCTAAACTTGCACCTAAGCGTTGGGTGGCTTTATCTACAATAGATAAACCTAAACCACTACCAATTTCCGCATGGTTATGAATACGGTAAAAACGCTGTCGAATTTGATTGAATAGTGCGGGGTCAATGCCTGCACCACTGTCTTCAATTTGCAAAATTGCATGTTGTTCTTGCTGAAAAATAGTCACATTAATCACGCCTTGTTTGGGGGTATATTTAATCGCATTATCAATTAAATTATAAATAATGGAATGCAAAGCAGAACTTTGCCCATGAATATTCAACTCTTGGCGTTGTTCGACACCTAAATCAATATCTTTTTGCAATGCCAATTGAATAAGTTGTTCCACACAGGCAATGGTCATTTGATTTAAAGATAGGGTTTGATCGTTTTCAATTAGACTATCTGAGGCATCTTGCTTGGCTAAGCTTAATAACTGATTGACTAAATGCTGTAAACGCAAAACCCCTTGGCTTAAATTATTGAGGGCATCACTATGTGGAAATTGCTGCAATAAAATTTGTACTTGTAAATTGAGTGCAGTGAGTGGGGTACGTAATTCATGTGCAGCATCGGCAACGAACTGGCGCTGTTCCTGCTGTGCGGCAGAAATTCGCGTAAATAACTGATTCATTTCCTGAATCGTGGGTGCAAGCTCGACAGGATAATCCAACATGTGAATCGGGCTGAGATCCTGCGCTTTACGACGTGCCAATTCGCTTTTAAAGTTATTTAGTGGTTGAAAATTATGACGAATCAGCCAACCCAAAGCCAAAAGGGCAAAGGGTAAAAATATTGCATAGGGAATAAACATATTTGCCGCTAATTCTAAAGCTAAATATTGGCGCACAGAGTTTTGCTGGCTAATTTGAATCTGTAGGGTTTCTTGCGGCAAAATATAGGTATGCCACAGTCCAACTTCGGTTTGATGATTATAAAACCCTGGTTTTTCTACGGGTTGTAGCAACACATCTTGAGGGTGTAATTGTGTTGTAGCATCGTCATATGACCAAATATCGACAAATAAGTCTTCTTCGCTATATCTCTGATTTAAATCGATTTGGCTCTGTGTAGGTTCAGGATGGTTCGCTGCAATGCGTTCTGCCAAACTTTGCATTTGTGCATCTAAAATTTCATTCATTTCTTCTAGGGCAATTCGATACGCTGCAAATACCAAAACGCAGCCCAACATGACACTAAAGATAGAAACATAAACAATCAGACGTTTTTGCAAAGAGTAGGATTGCATTAAATTTGCCCTAAACGGTAGCCCAAACCACGAATGGTACGAATAAAGTCCTTGCCAAGTTTGGCGCGTAAATGGTGAATATAGACTTCAATGGTGTTGCTGCTGACTTCACTGTCAAAATCATATAATTTATCTTCTAAATTACTTTTAGAGAAAATTTTATTAGGGTGGCTGACTAAAGCCATTAAAATTGCCCATTCACGATTCGACAATTCGATATATTCACCTTTGAATTTTGCCAAATGTTGTTCGGTATCTAAGACTAAATCGCCATAACTTAAAATATGTGCGGTATCGTTTACAGGATTTTGTGCGCCGCTACGTCTGAGCAGGGCATAAATTCGCGCCAGTAATTCATCAAATTCATAGGGTTTAATTAAATAATCATCTGCACCCTGATTTAAACCATCCACCCGTTGTTGCAATTGATCACGCGCAGAAATAATCAGCACGGGCAATTGTAGATGTAACTGGCGAATGTTTTTTAATACCTGCATGCCGTCCATCATGGGTAAGCCTAAGTCCAGCAACACCAACTGGATATCTTGCTGCTCTAATTGCTTTAAGCCATCAATCCCGTTGTTCACCCAAGTAACATCAAATTGCTGTAACTTGAGCAAGGTTTGGGTCGATTCGGCAATCATAAAATCATCTTCAATGATTAATATTTTAGGCATGTTACGACTCGTGCTGCGGTTGAGTGGTAGATGGGGCAGAACATTGATTCAGCATATCATTTTTCGGATCAATCACTTGGCTTTTTACATCTAGTAAGCTCAATAAACTTGGGAAAAGATTGTCCTGACTCAATGCTGTTTGGCGTTGTGCTTTTAAGCAATTCACTTGCGCAGCATTTTGTTGTTGCCAAGTTTCTGAAAACCACATCAGCATCGGTACATGAGTTTGTTGAGTGGGTGCCATAGAATACGGTGCGCCGTGTAAATATAAACCATGTTCGCCTGTCGATTCTCCATGATCAGACAAATACCAAAAACTTGTTTGATAGTTTTTTTGTTGCTCTAAAGTTTGAATCAACTGACTTAAAACATGGTCGGTATAGACAATCGAGTTGTCATAGGTATTGCGTAAGGCATCGGCACTGCACCCCTGAATCGCATTGCTGTTACACGTCGGTTGGAAGGGTTGATAAGCTGCGGTTGAGCGTTTGAAATAAGCAGGTCCATGACTGCCCATTTGGTGCAATACAATTAAATGTGAGCGCGTGTCTTTCGGGTCCAGTTGAGCAAGATAAGCCTGTAAACTGTCTACTAAAATTTCGTCTAAACATTCACCGCTGGCATCACACCATTTTTGTTTTAGTTCTGCAGGAATTTGATATTGCTGCACCCGATCACAGGCACCTTTACAGCCTGAATTGTTATCAATCCAAGTGACTTGATAACCTGCACGCTGAGCAATATCCAGTAATCCTTCACGGTGACTTGCCAGTTGTTCATCATAATTTTGGCGTGGCATCCCCGAGAACATGCACGGCACAGAAACAGCCGTGGCTGTACCACAAGAGCTGACTTGAGTGAAATTAATCACAGGCAGCTTAGAGAGTTCAGGGTTGGTATTTTTTGCGTAGCCATTCAGCGAGAAGCTTTCAGCACGTGCAGTTTCACCAACCACCAACAGCATAATTTTGGGTGCTGTGCCTGTTTGCGCACGTTGAATTAAATGTGCATCTTCACCATAGCGCAGCAGCGGCAAATTCTGTTTGGGTGCTTTCTTTTTATAATACGATAGACTAGAGGCAATCGCATTTTGTGGAGAAAGCATGCCTTTTAAATCACGATGCTCGCGGAAGATTGCAGCATAATCCACATAAAAACAGAACAATAAACCCAAAATCAGCACAATCGAAACTACACTGCCTAAAGTCTTTTGCAGTAATTGACGGGCAAAATGAGTCGGCTGAATTTTAACAGACCACACCAAGACCAATGGCAATAGTACAAACAGCACACTCCAAACCACTAAGCGTACAGACAAAAGATCACGTACTTCACGTACATCGGTTTGCAGCATATTTTGAATTTGGTCTGCGGTAATCACTACGCCCAAGCTATTAACAAAATAAGCGCTGAATCCACCGACTACAATCAAAATACTGGCTAATATTTTGGCATTCCAACGCCAGTTTAGCCATTGCAGCAACAGATGATACGCCGATACGATGACGATCACAGTTGCAATCAATAAGCCTATGGCTTTAATGCCCTGATAAGGTGTGAATTGTTGAATTTTCTCATAAAATCCATAGTTCAATACTAAGCCTAACCATAGGGCAAGCATTAGATTGAAATAGAATAAAGAAATCGGTTTTTGCCATACGCGCAGTCGGGCTAAGAAAGACGGAGCAAGTGGTGATTGGGGCTGCTTAGACATTGTCAATGATTCAAAAGACTTTAAGATGCTTTAGTTTAAAATTTGAAACTTAAAACTGACTTAAAATTGTGGGCTGAATCTGTTGTAGTTTTATTTGATTAACTTTGAAGATAGAAGTTTTAGAGATATAAACTTTGCATGGATAAGCTGTTCATTCATGTTATTTCTGAAGCTTGCCCTATCTCTGAACATATTTTTATCCAAAGATAGGGCAGATTTTTATACTGAGTTTTCTAGATTTTAAGCCACAGCGACATGGAACATTGAACCAATCCACGCACTGAATACCATGGCGACAATACCCCAGATCATGACACGCAATGCACCTTTCCACATACTTGCGCCACCGACATAGCTGGCAAGCGCACCCATAACCCCTAGACTGATTACACCGACCAACATCACGCCTTTGTCTAACAGATGTTCAGGTAAGAGTAAAATAGACACCAACGGGAATAATGAACCTACAGTAAATGCCAATGCCGATGAAAAAGCTGCCATAAATGGCTGCGCTGAGGTGTGTTCTAAAATACCAATTTCGTCACGGGCATGGGCATCTAGAGCATTGTGAGCAGTCAGTTGTATGGCAACTTGTTCTGCCAACTCGGCATCTAAACCACGAATCATATAAATATTGGTGAGTTCTTTTAGTTCATGCTCTGGATTGAGTTTTAATTCGCGTGCTTCCATCGCAAGGTCATTTTGTTCAATGTCTTGTTGAGATTTCACCGAAATATATTCACCTGCTGCCATAGAAGCAGCGCCCGAAATTAAGCCTGCAATACAGGTAATTAACAATGTTTGAGAAGATGCACCACTGGCTGCCATCCCCACGACCAAACTGGTCACAGAAATGATCCCATCGTTCGCACCCAATACTGCAGCACGTAACCATCCAGACCGTTCAATATAGTGTTTTTCGAGGTGGTAAGAATGTGGCATAGATCAAACTCTCTTGTTATTCAATTTTCGTTTATTGATGTGTGATATAGCATAAATCATTCTAAAAAATTTATCGTTTAAAAATGAGAGGTATTTCACAAAATAGATGAAGTCGTAATGTGGTTTTTGAGTTTGAGCTTGGAGTTTTTTATAAAATTTCCTTAAATTTCAACCTTTAAATGCCTTAAAAAATGATCAATAGCTTGTAAGATGATAAAAGAGATTGATTCAATCAGGCTTGCAAGTAAATAGGAAATATCGTGATGTCTTTTCAGAATATTGTCGTACCTGTAGTGAGCGAAGTCAGTCTAAAAACCATTCATCGGTTGGGTGCAGGGTAAAGTATGCCTAAATTATCTCGTGACTTAGTATCGCCAGACGTATTTGACTTAAAGTCATTTATTTCTCCTCGCATTAGGGGTAGATGTCGCACTTGCAGAAGTCATACGTGGACACGGTACAATTTATGATGCAGAAGTCTGTGATGCTGCGGTTCGTTTAATTAATGAAAAAGGGTATGAATTACCGCGCTAAAATATGCGTAATGAATAGTGCTAAAACTTGATTGTTGTGCAGTTTATCGGAGAGATTCTTAAAAAGTGTTAAATTTATCTCGTAAATTGTTTAGAAT